>DATLZC010000272.1:0-17085 GCA_035574215.1 Dehalococcoidia bacterium
CTTGTCGCACCCGTGGATCACGGGCACGTAGGCCGTCACCGAGTCAGGGACGGCGTAGGTCGTCGGCCAGAACTCGCCGCCGGTGTCCTCGACGCCGACGGCCTCGAGGATCGGCGCGAACTCCTGGGGCCGGGCGAACACGTCGACAAAGGGGAAGCGCCGCCGGAGCTCGTCAGCGCGAGGGCCCACCATGCAGCCCATCACTGCGAGGGTGAAGCGCCGCCCCCGCTGCCGTTGCTTCTTGAGCGTTCCGAGCTTGCTGATGGCCCGCTGCTCCGCGTGGTCTCGCACCGAACAGGTGTTGAGCACCACCAGGTCGGCCTCCTCGACCCGGTCCGTGGCCACGAAGCCGAGCCGATCGAGGCCGGCCGCGAGCTTCTGCGAGTCGGCGACGTTCATTTGACAGCCGACAGTCCAGATGTGGTACCGCATTGTTCGGGCTATGGCTCCCCGGGCGCGACGACCGGCGCCGGCTGCGCCCCGCCGTTCGCCCGCCGGACCGGCCGCTCGATGAGCCGCCGGAGGTCCGCCAGCTCGACGAACTCGTCCGCCGCGTCCACCAGCTCGGCGGAGGCGCGTCCGTTGACGTCGGTCATCGTCGTCACCACCTGCGTCCGCACGCCCTTCATCCCCAGCGCCTGAATCAGCGGCACGAAGTCGCCGTCGCCGGTGAACAGAATCGCCTTGTCGATACGATCCGCCAGCGTGAGCGCATCCACAGCGATCTGGATGTCGAAGTCGGCCTTGCGGCGCTGCACGCCCGTGGCGTCGTCCTCGTACACCTTCACCGGCTTCTGCACGACCTGATAGCCGTTGCGGCTGAGCCAGGTGACGAAGCCCTGCTGACTCGGATTGTCGGCGTCCCGGCCGATATAGTAGAAGGCGCGGAGCAGCCGCCCCTGACTGCGGATGTACTCGAGCAGCCGCCGGAAATCGACCTCGAGGCCCATGCCCTGGGTGGCGCGGGCGAAGTTCCAGCCGTCGATGAAGGCGGCGACGCGGTCGAGCGACGCGGACGCTGGCATCGAGACGCTCCGTCGAGGCCCTCGGGGCCGCTCGCGCCCCAGTATACGGACGCCGCCCGCCGCCCGTCTAACGGATTGAGAGCGGCGTTATATTCGGAACCTGCGGTTCCGGGAACCAGCGGTCGCGGTCGATCGTGCCGCAGTAAATGTAGTCGACTCCGTTTCCGTCGCCGGCAGCGGTCGGGGCGAAAATGGCTCCATACTCATTAACGTAGAATCGGCCCCCTTTCTGCCCCTTGACTTCCAAGATGGGACGGGCGGCTTCGCGGGCGACTTGTGCACCCCTCACTCGCGAGAGAAACACCTGACGGGTCACGAGTGGCCTGATTTGGGGTGGATCGTCATCCGTGAGGGCGGGGGACTCGTAATAGATGTCACTCCCGCCCGCGGCAAGGACGTATGGTATGCCTGGTCGGGGCCCGCGCCAAGGGTCTCCAGGTCGAAGGCCTTCAGGTTTCCCGGAAATCAATTCTCCCTCAAACCGAAATGTGAAGTCCGTCTGAACGAGGCCTCCGAAGTAGTAGTGAGACCCCGTACCAGAAGAAGGGTCGCCACGTACCGGAACCAGCAGATGGCGATACTCGTTGATATAGAAGGCTCCCCCGGGGGCGTCATTGCCCATCGAAGCCTTGATCTGATGGACGCGCTCGACCACGGACGCTGCGTCCTCGTCCACCGCCAGGTACTTCAGACCCCGACCGATTTCATAGAGCACGGTGACCTTCCATACTCCATCCACCAGCCTCGTGGCATATTTGGCTAACTTGCTCACGTTTTGAGGCCAGTTGCCTCGATACAACTGGTAAGCCATCACGGCCCTACCTCCTCAAGCCTCTGCCAGCCACCCGATCTTGATCTCGATCTGGGCGGGATCGATTCTGCCCACTACCCGCGCCTCCCAATTTGCTCCGCGTTGAACCATCGTCACCACAATGCCGCCAGGTAGCACATGTACGCGGCCACCCGAATGATAGGGACGGGCCTTCCGAAAACCTCGGGCGAGCGCTGAATCCGGACCCCACAATCTGTGACGAACCCCGCTCCAGCCCAATCTGGAGGGATGATACCAAGTGCACGCTAAGGTCCCCGTCGGATCGATGGTGCACTCCAACCCCACATGATGGGGGCCGTCCCAAGGTGCGCCGGGATCAGTCGGCGTATCCACCCCCAGCTCGAGAGGTCTTCCCTCGGGACGATCGAACACGATGCTGCCGCTGTAATGCCCGATAAGTACCCGCTTCCCGATATCCTGGTCGTCCTGCAACGGCTTGACTACATCGCCCCATGGAAGCAACAGGATCCGGCCGCCTCCCCAGAATGTCGACACCAGTTCTCGCAGCGCGCGCACACCCGGCGTTTCCAGCAAAGGCCAAAACTGCCAGTGGTGCCATGCGCCAAGTCGACCCTGGAACATTCTCACTCCTGTTGTGGTTCCCCTGGCGGGCGTGTAGGGTCCCAACCACCTTGGAAAAGGACGGGGGGCAGGAATGAAGGTAAATGGCTCAGGCCCTCCGGGCGTCCCAGCGCAGCGAAAGCACAACGCAGGTTGCCCGCCGGGATAGAAGATACGTTCACCATTCAACTCAACCCAGTAAGTACTCGCGCCGTCCCAGTAGAGTTCGTCAATCTTTACTTGATGGGCGTCCTCGACAGAGCTTACCCAGCTCAGGAGTCTAGATCGGTCCTGTTGAGATTCGAGTGAGACGAGTTCTGAGCCACCCCACGGAAGTACGACGCGCCGTTCGCCGCCAACCGAGATTACACGGAGTCGACGCTTATTTCCCTGGTGATGGCCAGCTTCAGGTAGTTGCAGCCCCATCGGCGCTTGATGTCGCAGAGTCGGCGCCGAACTTCCAAGTCCGTCAGAACTCCAGCGGTTCCAGGTCCAGTGGACAACGAATCCTTTCCCCACCTATCTCAACGAAGTAATCGCGGTTGCCATTCCACATTATGCGATTCACAGTAACCTGGCGTTGAGCTTCCTGTTCCGCCACCCATTTGAGAAGGTGATTCTCGACATCCGAGGGCCCTTGAGGAAAGACCAACTCTGTGCCGCGCTCCAACGCAACCCGTCTCTTGCCACTCGCACGAACCAGCCGTAGAAAGGTGCTTCGACCATTCTGTTCGGTCTCGCTGGGGGATAGTTCCCCCTTGAGGACACCGGCGAAGAGCCACTTCCCGTCGGAATCTCTGACGACTACGTGTCCACAGGGCACTACGACGGCTCGGGCATAGGGATTCCACGTCACGATCCGTTCAACGATGTCGGCAGGAACCTTGACTAGGGCACCGTCGTGCATCTGCCGCACATTCTTCTGGTGGTCGACTCTCAACTCCAATCCATGAGTCTGGCCAGGATAGGGATCGCCTGGTTGGATGAGTGACACGTCCACCTCAAAGCACGGAGGGCGATACTCCCTGGGAACATCCGATTCTTTGAGTCCAGCACGCCAGTCCATCGACTCATCCACAAAACTCCATTCAAAATAGCGATTTCTCTCAGCGCCTATAATCGTATGCCAGTCGGCCTTCTCGTATATGGCTTCATCCTCCGTGTCCCGAACGTAAAGAACGTATATAGTTGCCATCCTACCGCCCGGTTTCCGCCGAAGCATCCTGCCGAGACTCTGTATCCGCTGCCGGACCGAACCCGATGATGCCACAATGATCCCCACGTCGGCGGAAGGAACGTTGAAACCCTCGATGAGCGATTTTGCGCTCACAATGATCCTGCCGATGCCCTTGCGGAAGGCCTCAATGCTGTCGTTTCGCAACGAGTCTGGCAACTCACTGTGTTCGAGCAGCACAGGCAGACCGGCAAGCTTGGCTAGGCGGAATATTCGTTCCGTCTCGCTTATGACTTCGTGGAAGACGATGACACGAGACTCCCTGCTCGCGCAGGCTTCCCTCAATATCCCAAGGGTCACGCGGCTTCTAGCTTCAGCCCTGTAGAGCATCCTCTTACGCTCGGCGGCCAACCCGAGAAACCGGTCCGCCTGGCCCGCCAAAGGACCGCCGCGGTCCTTTATCGTCTGGCACCAGGCGATAAACGTCTGTTTCGACCTCGACGAGCGGTGCCGCACCTCGAGATCCTTTCTCAAGTCAGCGATTTCGCGACTCAACTTCTCGTGACGGCGATACTCTTCCGGGGTCAGGGGCAGACCAATGTGCCAGACTTCAAAGGGTGTGAGCAGCCCCGCCGCGAGACTGTCCTGCAGAGTAAAGTCATAAATGATGGGCCCCAGCTCCCGTCCGAGAATGCCCTTATTGTACGCCTCGTCGGGAGGGAGCTCACTCATTTCCAGACCCGGTTCCGGAGTCGCGGATAAACCGAGGGTATACCGCGGCCGACAGTTCAGTACTTTCCGCGCCTGTTCCGCCGCCGCCCTGTGACACTCGTCCAGCACGAGCAACATACGGTCGGACCAGTGTTCACGCCGCGCCATCTCCGGTAGACGGTCTCGAGCCGAATTCAGTACCGCGATGAGTAGTCGGGAGTCCCGCAGGTGTTGCGGCTGGAACCCGCCACCCATCAGCGCAATCGCCTCGCGGGGCAGGTTTCCCGCCTGAACCTCGTCGTACCACTGAAACATCAAGGGGATGGTAGGGACGACCACAACGACGCGCAGGTCTTTCTCTCGTTCGTTCTGAAGAGTTTGGGCCGCCAGCAACGCGAACAGCGTCTTCCCTCCACCTGTCGCGACCTTGACCGTTCCCCTATATCCCGCGACCCTCCATCTCTCGAGACATTCGCTTTGCCAAGGATAGGGAGTGAAGTGCTCGGGCACGAGGCGCCAGTTTTCCGGAATCGCACTGTTAGGCTGACGGTCGGCAGATGACGCACGCAGCGCTCTCGCTCCCTCTTGGCGGTTTCGGCGTTGCGCCATCGCTCTCAAGGCCTGAAGTTGCAAGAGTTGCAAGTGATCCGCATCCGTGAAGATCACTTCTTCGGTCTGGTCAACGCCGTTCACGGCCCGCCTCCAGCCACGACTCGCGCGTATCTGCCCTGACTCTAGTCCGCAACTTGTTCACCCGTCAACGGCGAGCCGAATTCATGAGAGTTGGTTGCCAGGTGCGCCGTTTCGGTATACTTGAGGCGCCGCGGAGGGATCGCATAGTGGTCTAGTGCGGCCGCCTGCTAAGCGGTTACCCTGGGAAACCGGGGTCATGGGTTCGAATCCCATTCCCTCCGCCACCCGCTGCGCGACCTCACCGGGGCCCGAACGACTGGGCCCCGTTTCCGTCTCTAAGCCCACCGAATCCCCGAAATCTTTATGAACCGACCCGGCGTTCCCCCTTGACACGCTCGCTGGCTGTATGCCAGCATTATGCCAGCACCAACGCCGGCGGAGGCTCGAGCGATGGCCGACATCAGCACCGACGCGATCTTCGACGCCCTCAAGCAACCCCTCGCCCTCGTCGAGGACGAGGACCGGCGCCGCACCCTCGAGCGCTACGTCGACGCCGCGCGCATCCCCCTCGAGCGCGCTGTCTTCGATCTCCTGTCCGCCGTCGTCGACGAGATCAACGCGGCCATCAAGGACCGCTACGAAGCCCGGCTCACCTACCGTCCCGGTGGCCTTTCGCTGGAGGTCCGCCCGACCGCCAGCGCGGAAGAGCCCGAGATCGCCTGGAGCCTGGGAGAGGGCGAGGTGGAGAAGATCACGATTCGCATCCCGGCCGAGCTGAAGGACCTCGTGGTTCAGGCGGCGACCCGCGCAGGGACGTCGCTCAACAGTTGGTTCGTACGAACCCTCGCGCAGGCGATTCGCGACGTCGAGCGCCACGCCGAGCGCACGCCGCCCCAGCCGCCCGAGCGGCCGGGACGGCAGGGTTCGCGTCTCACGGGCTGGATCGGCGGCGAGTAGCCGGCCCGCCCTACGCGGTGGAAAGGAAGCTGACCATGGCGCCCTGGATTCTCCTGGAACTGATGGCCGAGCAGCGGCAGCGCGAAGCGGAGCGAGCGGTCGAGCATGCGCCCGCGCGTTCGCTGACGGATCACCGCCGCGCCGGCGCCGTCCGCTCGTGGCTCGCCCGGACGTTGTACGCGGCGGCAATGTGCCTCGACCGCAGCGTCGCGGGGAACGGCGCTCGCGCCGCCGGGCACGCCGCCTGAGCGTAGGAAGGCAGGCGTCTGTTGATTCGCCTCACCCTGTTCATCGTGACCCTTCTGCTCGCGGCCGACGCGACGCAGCCCAGCGATCCGTGGCTCGTCACCATCGCGGTGCTGTCGGGCATCGCCATGGTGAGCGCACGCGGCGAGCTGCAGCGCGGTCCGAGCATCGCCATCTTCGTCATCTCGCTGCTTCTGCTGACCGACAGCATCGACTGGAGTGACGGCTGGTTCATCGCGATGGCCGCGCTCAGCGGCCTCATTCTGCTAGCCCGTCCGCTCCACCGGGTCGAGCATGTCCGCCGGTTGCGCCGGCGCTGGCGCGAGTGGATGGGCGACGACTGGCCCCTCGGCTGGGACTGACGAGCGGACGATGGAGTACATCCGAACCCATACGGTCGAGTTCGACACCGGGCCGTCCTGCCGCCTCAGCGTCGACAGTCCTTCCGGAGCCACCGTGGTCGAGGGCCGCGACACCGAGCGGGTGAGGGTCCAGATCATCGCGCATCTCTGGGAGGAGAGCGCCTCCGACGCCGACGACACCATGGCGCGCGTGCTGCGCGGCGTCCGCCACGAGAACGCCTCCGTGCGCATCGAGATTCCGTCCCTACGTTCCGCCGGACCGTGGTTCTTCTTCGGACGAGGCTCGCGGGTCGACCTCCAGATCGAGGCGCCTCGCGACACGGCGGTGCGCATCGCGAGCCGTAGCGGCCGCGTGGAGGTCGTCCAGGTGACCGGCCCCGTCGAGATCGAGCAGCGCAGCGGACGCGCGACCGTCATCGGCGTACGGCGCAACGTCCAGATCGCTTCCAGAAGCGGCGCCATCGAGGCGGAGGACATCGGAGGCGACGTCATCCTGCGCTCCCGCACGGGTAAGGTCACCGTCCGACGGGTCGCCGGCGACGTCACCGTGCAGTCGCGAACGGGCGCCGTGCAGGTCGAAGGGACCGACGGCGACGTCGACATCGAGTCGCGCACGGGGCGCATCGTCATCGAGCGCGCCCAGGGCGACGTGCGGGCCGTGACGACGACGGGAGCCATCAGCGTCGCCGAGGCCGGCGGTCGCGTTCACCTCGAAGCCACGACCGGCGCCGTCCGCTACCGGGGAGCGGTGCTGGGAGACATCGACATCCGGGTGACCACGGGGGCCATCACGCTGGAGATCGACCCGGACCGCCCGTTCTTCCTCGACGCCGAGACGGTGACCGGGCGCATCGCCTCGGACTTGCGTCCCCGCCGCGAGGGCGCGCCCCCCGCCGGCGCGCCCTCGGTCCGCCTGCGCGCCGTCACCGGCGCCATCACCATCAAGCGCCTGTCGCCCTGACGACGGGCGCACACGGAGGACCAGCATGAACGAGAGAAATGGCGCGCCCGCCATCGACATCCGTGGCGGTGCGCGCGTCGCGCTACACCCACGCGGGCGCGGCGGTGGACGACCTCCTGTCGGGGCGCGGCGGCTTCATGCAGGAGACGCTGATCCTGTTCGCGCTCACGATCCTCGGCCTGACCATCGGCGTCGCCGGCCTGCGCTGGCGCGAACGGTAGGGCGCGCTTTCGACGCGCGTCCATCGGCTTACAGCCATCTGTTGCAGCTTCTCAGTCCCGCCAACAGTGTCGGTCTTCTTCATGCTTCGCGTCTTGACAACGCTCTCGCCCGATGTATGGTCGTCCTCGAGCGTGAAGACGACAAGCCACGGCTACGAAGCGCCGGCGTGAGGACGACCATTGAGGCGAACGCTCCTGCAGGCAGTTGTGGGGGTCGCGCTCGTCGCGACCGCTGGCGTTGCCGCGTTCTTCATTGCGGGCCGCTTTGCCGGAGGCGACGCGAGGTCTCAACAACCAGCGGAGACGGACGAGTGGCTCGATGATGTGCGCAGCAGGCTGGGCCCGACCCTCGAGGCGGACCGAGCGCTCCCTCGAGCCCGCGGCGCCTTTGGCGACTTCGTCATCGCTGGTTTCGGAGAGGCGGAGCCCAAGCTCCAGACACCTTGTCCGCGCTCCGAACGAGTCATGAATGACAGGGCGAGGACGGAGAAATCCGAGCTGTATTCGCAGGCCTTCGGCAAGGCGGAGGCTCTGGAGGTCTATGCCTGCCCAGACGGGACGATCACGTTCATTGGAGGCGACATCCGGCATGACGTTGGCGTAACGGAGTTCGGCCGGTTTCACTACGTTGGCCAGGCCGTTGTCGAGTCAGATGCGCCCGCAAAGCGTCTGGAGCTGGCCAGCATCGGAGGCCATCCCGCGCTCATCGAACATGGACTCGACCTGCCGCCGTTTCCGCGGCAAACCAGAATCTTTGTCATTGAACGCGCCCCCGCCGACACGGTTCCGGGCATCATGCTGGCGGTGTTTACGCCTTTGGGCGAGGACGAGGCCATCGAGCTGGCCGAGGAGCTCAGTCGATGACTCGGATGACTATCTCCGCAGTCAGACAGGAGGGGCGGTTGCCGCACCGCCCCTCCTTCATGCTCGCGCCGGAAAACGCTGACGCCTACACCCGCTCCACCGCCAGCGTGACCTTGCGCCCGTCGACCGTGTGCTCCTCGGCGTGGGCGCCCGGCGGCGGTGAACCCGGCCTCAGCTCCACCGACAGCGTCTCCTGGCGGATGTACTCGCCCCACGTCTCCATCACCCGCGCGACGTCGGCGTCGCCGTCGTACGACGTGCGGATGCGGTCGGCGATCTCGAAGCCGGCGCTCTTGCGCATGTCCTGGATGCGGCGCACCAGCTCTCGCGCGAGACCCTCGTCCGCCAGGTCGGGCGTGATCTCGGTCGTGACGACGACGGCGTAGCCCGCCTCCTCGGCGACAGCGTAGCCCGGCTTGCCCGCGGTCGACACCAGCAGCTCGTCCGGCTCCAGCCGGAAGCCGTCGAGCTCGACCGGCTCGCCCGCAGCGACGGCGCGCGCCACCGCTGCGCGGTCGGCCGACGCCAGCGCCCGCTGGATGCGCCCCACGTCGCCGCCGTACTTGGGGCCCAGGACCGGCAGATTCGGGCGCACCTGATACTCGAAAAACTCCGCCTCGTCGGAGATGAGCTCCAGTTCCTTCACGTTCAGCTCTTCGAGGAGCTGGTCCGACAGGCGCCGCACCGTCTCCCCTTCCGACGGCGCGCGCGTCTTCACGTACACCCGGCGGAGCGGCTGGCGGACCTTGATGTTCGCCCGGGCGCGGGCCGAGCGTCCCAGCGACGCCAGCCGCTGCACGAGACGCACGTCCTCAGCGAGCCGCCGGTCGATGAGCGCGGGCTCGGACGTGGGCCAGTCGCACAGGTGGACGCTCTCGGGGGCCTCCGCGTCCCACGACCGCACGAGATTCTGATACAGCTCCTCGGCCAGGAATGGCAGCATCGGCGCGAGCAGCCGGTCCAGCGTGGTCAGGCACGTCCACAGCGTCGCGTAGGCCGACCGCTTGTCCGCGTCGTCGCCGCTCTTCCAGAAGCGCCGCCGGCTGCGCCGGACGTACCAGTTCGACAGGTCGTCGACGAACGTCTCGATGCGCCGCGTCGCCGTCATCGCGTCGTACTCGTCCAGCGCGGCGGTGACGTCGGACACGAGCTGGTGCAGCTCGGACAGCGCCCAGCGGTCGAGCTCGGGGCGCTGCGCCGGTGGCGGCGCGGGCGCGGCCGCGGGCGTCCAGCCGTCGATGTTGGCGTAGGTCACGAAGAAGGCGTAGGTGTTCCAGAGCGTCGAGAAGAAGCCGCGGCGAATCTCGTCGCCGTAGTGCCAGCCGAAGTTCAGGTTGTTGGCGGGCGGCTGGCGGAAGAACATCCACCGCATCACGTCGACGCCCATCCGCTCGGCGGCCTCGTCGAACCAGATGGCGTTGCCCTTCGACTTGTGCATCTCCTCCCCGCGCTCGTCCCGCAGCAGCGCGTACGAGAAGAGCGTCTTGAAGGGCTCGCGCCCCTCCATCACCGTGCTCATCGCGAGGAGCGAATAGAACCAGTTGCGGAACTGCCCCGGGAAGCTCTCGGACACCCAGTCCGCCGGGAACCACTCCTCCCAGTACTTGCGGTCGTGGCGGTACTTGAGCGTCGAGTAGGGAACGATGCCGGCGTCGAGCCAGGGGTTGCCCACGTCCTTGATGCGCGACACCTTGGCGCCGCACTTCGAGCACGCGATCTTCACGGCGTCGATCCAGGGCCGGTGCGGGCTGTGGCCCTTGAAGCGCTCCCAGCCCTCGACCGCGCGCGCTTCGAGCTCGTACTCGGAGCCGATGACCTCGAAGTGGCCACAGGCGGCGCATTCGTAGATGGGCAGCGCGAGGCCGTAGTAGCGCTTCTTCGAGATCATCCAGTCGTGCATGTTGCGGAGCCAGTCCAGCTCGCGGGCCAGGCCGAACTCGGGGATCCACCGCGCCCGCTTCGCGACCTCCATGATTTCGTAGCGGAGCTCGTCCATGGCGATGAACCACTCGTCCACCAGCCGGAAGATGAGCTCCGATTCGCACCGCCAGCACACCGGATAGCGGTGCGTGTAATCCTGCACCCGGTAGAGCAGCCCCTTGGCCTTGAGGTCCTCGAAGATGGCGTCCGCGACATCGGCCACGTTTTTCCCGTCGAGCCAGCCGAAGCCCCGGCCGTCGGGTCCAGGCACGTAGTTGCCCTCTTCGTCCAGCGGCGCGATGACGTCGAGCCCGTGGACCTTCGAGAGGGCGAAGTCTTCAGCGCCGGCGCCCGGCGCGATATGCACGATGCCCGTCCCTTCGGCGTCGCTCACCTCGTCCCACTCGATCACCCGATGAACGACGCCTTCCTGCGCCGGGAGCTCGTCGAACGGCCCGCGATACGTCAGGCCTACCAGGTCGGCGCCCTTCACTTCACCGACGACCTCGTGGGAGCCCCGGATGGCGCTACTGACGGCGCCCTTCGAGACGTAGAGGACATCGTCGCCCTGGCGCACCTTCACGTAGGTCAGCTCGGGATGCACGGCGGCGGCGACGTTGGCGGCGAGCGTCCACGGCGTCGTCGTCCAGACCAGCAGCGACTCGCCGGGGCGTTCGTTCAGCGGGAACTTGAGGTACACGGAGGCGTGGGTGAGCTCGCGGTAGCCCTCGGTCACGATCTCGTGCTGGGAGATGCCGGTGCCGCAGCGGGGACACCACGGCATGCAGTCCTTCCCCTTGTAGAGGAAGCCCCGCTCCCAGCACTTCTTGAGGAACGCCCAGATGGTGTAGTTGTTCTCGTCGCTGTTCGTGTAGTAGCTGTTGTCCCAGTCCATCCAGTACCCGAGCCGGATGGACTGCTCGGTCTGGATCTTCGAGAAGCGGCGGACGCGCTCCTTGCACGCCTCGACGAAGCGGTCGATGCCGAACTTCTCGATATCGCGCTTGGACTTGAACCCCAGCTCCTTCTCGACCTCGACCTCGATCCAGAGCCCCTGACAGTCGAAGCCGTTCTGGTACCGCTGCCGGAAGCCCTGCATCGTCTTGTAGCGCTGGTAGAGGTCCTTGTACGAGCGTCCCCATGCGTGATGCACGCCCATCGGGTTGTTGGCGGTGATGGGGCCGTCGATGAAGGACCAGCGCTTCTCCGCCCGCTCATTGCGGCGCAGGTACTTGCGCATGATGTCCCGCTCGTCCCACCAGCGCTGGATGTCGTGCTCGAGCGCGACGAAATCGACCCTCGAGGCGACCGGCTTGAAGGTCATGCGTTGCACCTCCAATGGGAACGCCCGCCCCTGACCCAGGGACGGGCGTGCGATGTCACCCGCGGTACCACCCTGCTTGTCCGCCTGCGGCGGACCGCTCTATCGAGAGGCCATCACCTCTCGCGCCGGAGATAACGGCGGCGCGCCGTCGGAGTCTACTGTCCCCGCGCGAGCGGGGAGTTCGGTCCGAAGCTCGGGAGGGATCTTCGGCCGGGGCCTCGCGCCCCGCTTCCACCGTCCGGGGCTCGCTGCGCTGCGGGCCGGCCCGGCCTACTCGTCTCCGTCACAGCCTGTGCGTGGAGTATACAGAACGGCGCCGGACGCACCAACCGGTTCAGCCCCGCATCGCCTGCTGTACGAGATCCCTCAGCACCAACCGATGACAGGGTTCTCCTTCGCGGCACACGCAGAGGAGCGTGATGTCCTCTCGGCGCGCGAGGTCCGCGAGGCGACGAACCTCGGTCTCGGCTTCGGGACGCTGCATCTCCGCAATGTACCGGTCCCGGAACGCCGTCCACGCGATGAGCCCGTCCTTGAATGCGCGCACGAGCTCGCGGGACGGCGCCAGCGTCCGGACGTACTCGTCTACTCGGCTGCGGGGCACGCCCCTCGGCCAGTACTGTGTCACAAGGACACGCCGCCCATCCTGCTCGGACGGCGGATCGTACACACAGGCGGTCCGGACACCCACAATCCGATGTTACCACCAGTCTCGTTTGTCCCGCTCTCCGGGCGTCGGTACAATCGCGCCATGACGGTCCGCGTCCGCTACGCGCCGAGCCCGACGGGCATCCCTCACGTCGGGAACATCCGCACCGCCCTCTTCAACTGGCTCCTCGCCCGCCATCATGGCGGCGTCTTCATCCTGCGCATCGAGGACACCGACCGGGCGCGGTACGACCCCCGGGCCGTCGACGCCATTATGGAGAGCCTGCGCTGGCTCGGGCTCGACTGGGACGAGGGCCCCGACGTGGGCGGACCCTACGCTCCGTACGTTCAGTCGGAGCGCCTCCCCCTCTACCAGGAGGCGGCCGAACGGCTGCTCCGCTCGGGTCACGCCTATCGCTGCTACTGCTCCCCGGAGCGCCTCGAGATGGTGCGCGCCGAGCAGATGCGCCAGAAGATTCCGCCGAAGTACGACCGCCACTGCCGCCTCCTCTCGGAGGAGGAGGCCCGCGAGCGGGGCGAGCCGGGCGCGAAGCCGGTCATCCGCTTCAAGACGCCGCTCAGCGGCATCACGCGGTTCGAGGACGCCATCCGGGGCGAGGTCGAATTCGACAACGAGACCCTGGACGACTTCGTCATCCTGAAATCCGACGGCTACCCAACCTATCACCTCGCGCACCTGGTCGACGACCACGAGATGCGCATCACGCACGTCCTTCGAGGCGACGAGTGGATTTCGAGCGCGCCCAGGCACGTCCTCATGTACGAGGCGTTCGGATGGGACCCGCCCGTCTTCGCACACCTGCCGGTGATTCTCGGCCCCGACAAGGCGAAGCTGAGCAAGCGGCACGGCGCCACGTCCGTCCTCGAGTACCGGGACCAGGGATACCTGCCCGAAGCGCTCTTCAACTTCCTCGGCCTTCTCGGCTGGTCCCTGGACGACCGTACCGTCATCATCTCGCGGGAGCAGTTCATCCGGCACTTCGACCTCTCCCGCGTGGTTAAGAACCCCGCCATCTTCGACCGGGACAAGCTCGACTGGATGAACGGCGTCTACATCCGCGAGCTGCCCGAGGAGCGGCTGGTCGACCTGCTGACCGAGTGGCTGGAGTCGCACCTCCCTGCGCGCGTTCCCCGGCCTATCGACCGCGAGGTGGTGCGGCGCGCGGCGCCCCTCGTGCGCGAGCGCATCAAGCGTCTGGACGAGTCCGTCGCGATGATGGACTTCTTCTTCTGGGACGAGATCCACTACTCGCGGGAAGAGCTGCTGGGCAAGGCGTACGCCGCCGACCCCGAGGGCGCCGCCAGGGCCCTCACCCTCGCCCTCGAGTCGCTGGAGCAGGTCACAGACTGGCGCCACGAAGCCATCGAGGCGCCGATGCGGGCGCTGGCGGAGCGTCTCGGGGTGAAGACGGGCGCGCTGTTCGGCCTCGTCCGCGTCGCGGTCACGGGCAAGTCGGTATCGCCGCCGCTCTTCGAGAGCATGGCCATCGTCGGCAAGGAGCGCTGCCTGCGGCGGCTTCACGCGGCGCTGGACCTGCTCGGCAGGCCCGACTGACCGCGCCCGCTACGCGCCCGGTCCCGAAGCCGTCAGGCGCTCCAGAATCCGCCGTTCCATCTGTTCGATCTGGTGGTCCTGCTGGTCGAGATGGCGCAGGATGGGGCGGATGTGTTCGACGTCGATCCGCTGGAGCAGCCGCTGGATGAGCCGCTCTTCGTGTTCCAGCCTTCGCTCTTCATCGTAGATTCCGGCGAGCATCCGGTCCTGGCTCTCGGTGATCCGGTTCGATGCGTTCCCGAGCAAGAACACCATCAGAAACGTCACGATCGTCGTCCCGGTATTGATGACGAGCTGCCACGTGTTGCTGAACCCTGCGGACGGTCCGAGCGCCGCCCAGGCCACAACGATCGCCACGGCCGCAGCGAACGCCGCCGGCGTGCCGATGGCGAACGACATGAAATCGGCGATCCGCTCGAAGGTCCCCGCCTGTTCTGGCGTCTGTTGCCTGGTCTGTCGCATGTGGAGATCCTCCCGCTGCGCGTGTCCGGTTGTGGCTTCATTCCTCCGGACGCAGGTCCTCGTCCGATTCCGGCGTGACATCGAGCGAGCGCGAGGCCGAGCGCTCGACGAACCGCGCGCTGGTCACGAATCCGGTATGCCCGACCATCGTCTGGGCGGGGCGGACGCTGCGGGGTCCCACCTCCCAGCGGCGGACCAGCGCCTCCACCGTCTCGATGCGGACGAAGCGCCCGGTCTCGCGGAGCGCCAACGCCGTCTGCTGCACCTGCAGCGCCGTGGGCACATAGCTCACGAAGGCACCGCCCTGGCGGAGCGCCTCCATCGCGGGCCCGATGGCCCGCCACGGCTCCGGGATGTCCAGAATCACCGCATCCACCGCTCGCTCGTCGATGCCTTCGCACACGTCGGCGACCTTCGCCTCGTGCCAGGCGAGCGCCTCGGGGCAGAACCGCCGGATGTTGTTGACGCCCTTTTTCACGAATTCGGCGCGGCGTTCGTACGAGATGACGCGACCGGTCGGGCCCACCGCCTGGAGCAGGCCAGACGCGAGCCCGGCCGATCCCAGGCCGGCCTCGACCACTACCGAGCCCGGCCGCACGTTGGCCTTGATGAGGATGAGGCCGAGGTCTTTCGGGTAGACCACATTCGTGTGCCGGGGCATCTTCAGAATGAAGTCTTCGATCGTGGGCCTAAGGATCACGAACGTGTGCCCCAGCGACGTTTCGACGGCGGCCCCTTCCCGACGCCCGATGAGGTCGGTGTGCGGAATCTGACCGAGATGCGAGTGGAAGATCTGGCCGCGCTGGAGGGCCACGAGGTAGCGGCGGTCCTTCGGGTCGACCAAGAGCACGGTCTCCCCGTCCTGCGTCACCGTGGGAGCGGCGCGTTCGTTCACGGCCGCATGGTGTCGTCCGGACGGGCCGAGGTCAAGCCGGACGGCGCTGCTATAATCGCGGTATGAGCCCCGGCGCTTCCCGCCCCGCGCCTCCTGCGGTCTGGCTGACCGCGTGTCCGGGAGCGCGCATCGTCAGGGGCGAGCCGCCGGCCATCACCGGCGTCACGCACGACAGCCGCAGGGTCGAGCCCGGCTTCCTCTTCGTCGCCATTCCCGGCTCCAAGACCGACGGGCACGCGTACATCGGCGAGGCCGTCGCGCGCGGCGCTGCGGCCGTGCTGGCGCAGGACGACCGCGCGGACGGCGCCGACGCCGCGGGCGCCTGCCTGGTGGCGACTCCTGACACGCGCGCAGCGCTGGCCCCGGTCGCGGCCGCCTTCTGGGGACGGCCGGCGCGACAGCTCGCCGTCATCGGCGTCACCGGGACCGACGGAAAGACCACAACCACGCATCTGATCGCCCACACGCTCGAGACCGCCGGAATCCCTACCGGCTATCTCAGCAGCGTGGCGTTCCGGACCGGCGACGAGCCAAAGCTGAACGCCACCCACATGACTACCATCGAAGCTCCCGACGTCCAGGCCGCGCTCGCCGCGATGGTCGCGAGCCGCAAGCGCGCCGCCGTGATCGAGGCGTCATCCCACGGCCTCGCGCTCCACCGGGTGGACGCCTGCGAGTTCGATGTGGGAGTCTTCACGAACCTCACGCGGGACCATCTCGACTTCCACAAGACGATGGAGGCGTACCGCGACGCGAAGGCGCGGCTGTTCGAGATGGTCGCCGAAACGCAGCCGAAGCCCTTCGCCCGGCGCGCGGCCGTGCTCAACGTCGGCGACCCAGCGTCCGAGTACATGGCGTCGCGCTGTCCCGGCGTGCCGGTGTACGCCTATGGACTCGACTCGCGCGCCGCGTTCCATGCCCGCGACGTCGCGGCCGGGCCGGAGGGGTCTTCGTTCGAGCTCGTGACGCCGGCGGGGCGCACGCGATGCCGTCTGCGCCTCCTCGGGCTCCACAACGTCGAGAACGCCCTCGCCGCCGCCGCGGTGGCGGCAAGCCAGGGCGTCGGCGTGGACGCCATCGCTGAGGCGCTCGCTTCGTTCACGAGTGTTCCGGGCCGCCTGGAGCCCATCGACGAGGGCCAGCCGTTCCGCGTGTTCGTCGACATCGCGTCGACGCCGGAGGCGTTCCGCAAGGTGATCGAGGTCCTCCGGCCGACGACCGAAGGGCGGCTCATCGTCGTGTTCGGCGCCGCGGGCGAGCGTGACCCGAACCGGCGCTCCGGCATGGGCGCCGTCGCCGCGGAGTTCGCGGACTTCGCGGTGCTCACCAACGAAGACCCGCGGTCGGAAGACCCCGACGCGATCATCGACGACATCGCGAGGTCGATGATCGCGGCGGGGGCCCTCGAAGGCGAGCGCTTCGTGCGGGTCCCGGACCGCCGGGAGGCCATCGCCTGCGCGTTCGCCCGCGCGCGACCGGGCGATACCGTGCTGCTGGCGGGCAAGGGCACCGAGCAGGCCATCGACCTGCGTGACGGCCCGATGCCCTGGGACGAACGCGTCGTGGCCCGCGAGACGCTGCGCGACCTGCGCGGGGCCGCGGCGCGCGGAACCCGATGAGGAGCGAACCGATGAACGACCAGAACCCGGAAGCGTTGCTCGCCTACGACCGCTCGCACCTCCTGCACCCGCTGTACCACCCGGCGGACCAGGC
>DATLZC010000273.1:0-3790 GCA_035574215.1 Dehalococcoidia bacterium
CGGCGGGATCGACCTGGCGCTGCTCGTCGTCGCCGCAGACGAGGGCGTCATGCCCCAGACCCGCGAGCATCTCGCCATCCTCGACCTCCTCGGCGTGCGCCACGGCTTCGTCGCCATCACGAAATCCGATCTCGTCGACCCCGAATTCATCGACCTCGTCCGCGAAGACGTCCGCGAGACCCTCGCTGGGACGACGCTGGAAGGCGCCGAGATCGTCGTGTGCTCCGCGGTCACGCGAGAGGGCCTTGCGGACGTCGCCGAGACGATGGACCGGCTGCTGGACGACACGCCGCGCCGGCCCGACGTCGGTCGGCCCCGTTTGCCCATCGACCGCGTGTTTACGGTGCAGGGTTTCGGAACCGTGGTGACGGGCACGCTGCTCGACGGCGTCTTCGAAAGCGGGGCGGAGGTGGAGATCGTGCCGGGAGGGCAGCGCGCTCGCGTCCGCGGCCTGCAGTCTCACCGCACGAAGGTGCAGCGCGCGCTGCCGGGGATGCGCACAGCGGTCAACCTCACGGGCGTCGACAAGGATGACCTGCGCCGCGGCCAGGTGGTGACGTCCCCCGGGTGGCTGCGGCCCACGACCGCGATGGACGTGCGCCTGCGCGCCGTGCGTTACCTGCGCAAACCGCTCCGGCACAACCTGCACGTGACGTTCCACTCGGGCAGCGCCGAAACGAACGCCGTGATCCGGCTTCTCGACCGCGACGCCATCCCGCCGGGAGAGGAGACCTGGGCCCAGATTCGGACGGAGGAGCCCGTGGCCGTCGTGAGCGGTGATCGTTTCGTCGTGCGAACGGCGAACGACACCGTGGGCGGTGGCGTCATCGTTGCGCCTCACGCCAAGCGTCACCGGCGCCGCGACCAGACCGTCATCGCGACGCTCGAGGCTGCCCTCGCGGGATCCCCAGAAGACCGCGCGCTGGCCGCCCTGCAGGCGGAAGAACCTGCGGACGCCGCCGCGGTCGCCCGCCGCGCAGCGCTCGGCGACGCCGAGGCCGCGCAAGCGCTCGAACAGCTCGCGCACAGCGGGATGGCGGTGCCCCTCGGCCCCGTCTGGATGTCGCGCGACGGCTTCGAGCGGCTGACGCGCGCGGCTTTAGACGCCGTCGAGGAGTATCACCGGCAGTTCCCCCTTCGGACGGGCATGCCTCGGGAAGCCTTGCGCAGCCGCGTGCGCCTGAAGGAGCCGGTGTTCGACGCCGCAGTCGACCGGTGGATGGCTTCCAAAGCCGTACGGGCGGCGGGCGAAGCCCTCGCCCTTCCCGGGCACGAGCCCAGGTTGTCGCCTGCGCAGCGGCGCGCCGCCGACGACTTTCTCGCGGCGCTCCGGGAGCGCCCCTACAGTCCGCCGTCCGACCGGCGGCCAGAGCCCGAAGTCCTGGCGTTTCTCGCGGAACGCGGCGAGATCGTGGACGTCGGCGACGGTGTCATGTTCGCCGCTGAGGCCTATCGAGACATGGTCGAGCGCATCGTCGCGCGCATCCGTGAGCAGGGGAGTCTGACGCTCGCGGAGGCTCGCGACATGTTCCAGACGAGCCGCAAGTACGCCCAGGCGCTCCTCGAGCACCTCGACCGCGAGCGCGTCACGCGGCGGGTGGGCGACGAGCGCGTGCTCCGCTAACCGCGAGCCCCCAGCGACCGCGCCCATCGCTCGGCCGCCCGTTCCACACGGAAGAAGGCGTCGTCTCGGCTCGCGGGCACGCCTTCGTCTGGCGACGTCGCCGCCACGATCTCGTCGAAGAGACCTGCCCCTTCGTCGAACGAAGGGTCGACGACGCCCGCGATCGCTACCGTCGGCACGCCCCGCTGTTTCGCACGCCGGGCGATCTCACCCGGGCCCTTTCCTCGCAGCGTCTGGTTGTCGAGCCGGCCCTCGCCCGTGACGACGATGTCGGCCATGCCGATTCGGCGCGAGAGGTCGAGCCCCTTGGCCACGAGGTCGAATCCAGGCGTGATGCGCGCGCCGCAGAAGACGCACAGTCCGTACGCCAGTCCCCCCGCGGCGCCGGCCCCCGGTTTGAATGCCAGGTCGACGCCGAGCTGTCGCTCCACGACCTTCGCGAGGCGCGCTAGCGCCGCGTCGAGCTCTCTCGCCGTCGCTTCGTCGGCGCCCTTCTGCGGCCCGTACACGACGGAAGCCCCCTCCGGCCCGTACAGGGGATTCGTGACGTCGGTGGCCACCAGCAGGTCGACATCCTCGAGCCGAGGATCGCGCTCGGAAAGGTCGATCCGCGACAGCCTCGCGAGCGCGGCGCCTCCCGGCGGCAGCGGGCGGCCGCGGCGGTCGAAGAACCGCACACCGAGGGCGGAAGCCGCGCCCACGCCGCCGTCGTTGGTGGCGCTTCCACCCACGCCCACGATCACCTTGCGGCAGCCGGCGTCCAGCGCCGCCCTGATGAGCTCGCCGGTCCCGAATGTGCTCGCGCGCCGCGGGTCCAGCTCCTCGGGACGCAACAGCGCGAGCCCGGAGGCCGCCGCCATCTCGATGACGGCCGTGCCGTCGCCGAGGAGCGCCCATGCGGCGTCGACCGGCCGGCCCAAGGGGTCGTGCACGCGCGCGACGCGCCGTTCGCCGCCTACCGCATCCAGGAAGGCCTGCACCGTGCCCGGCCCCCCGTCGGCGATGGGACACACGTCGAAATGCGCGTCCGGCAGAGCCCGCCGAATACCTGCCTCCATGGCCCGCGCGGCTTCCGACGCCGTGAGCGTGCCCTTGAACTCCTGCGGCGCGATGAGGATGCGCATGGTTCGCTTCGCCCGTCATTAGACCGCGCCGAGAAAGATCAGGGGAATCCCTGATTTCGAGCGGACGGCTCCCTCACCCACCATGGAGCGCACGATGGACGAACTGCTCGGCCGCTATCTGGAAGCCCTCGCGCTGGAACGCAACCTCTCGCCGTACACGCTGCGCAACTACGACGGCGACATCCGTGGTCTCCTCGCGTTTCTCGAGGAACGCAAGGTCGACCCGCGGGCGCTATCGCGCCAGGTGTTCCGTGAGTACCTGTCCCGGCTGGTCGCCGACGGGATTTCGCCCGGCAGCATTCAACGCAAGGTGAGCGCCGCTCGCGGATTCTATCGCTGGCTGCAGGCGCAGGGTCTCGTCGAGGCGAACCCCCTCGCGAACGTGAAGGGTCCGCGCAAGCCTCGGCGCCTTCCGTCGTTCCTGACGTACGACGAAGTGACCGCGCTCGTCTCATCTCCCCAGGGCTCGCGGCCCCAGGCCATCCGCGATCGCGCGATCCTCGAACTCCTGTACGCCACGGGAATGCGGGTGAGCGAGATCGTGTCCCTCGACCTCGACGACGTCGATCTCGACGGGCAGGCGATCCGCGTGGTCGGCAAGGGGAATAAGGAGCGCATGGTCATCATGGGCGAGCCCGCCCGAGAGGCGCTGGAACGATACCTGCGCGAAGCTCGCCCGAAGCTCGCGGCGGGGGCAGAGCGAGCGCTCTTCCTGAATCGCGACGGAGGAAGGCTGTCGGTCCGCCGGGTCCAGCTCATGCTCCGGAAGTACGCCGCGGCCGCGGGTCTCGGCAAGCGGGCGTATCCGCACCTCCTGAGGCACACGTTTGCGACCCACCTCCTCGACGGCGGCGCGGACCTGCGCGTCGTACAAGAGCTGCTCGGTCACGCCAACGTCAACACGACGCAGGTGTACCTCCACGTCACCGAAGAGCGGCAGCGCAAGGTGGTGGAGGCGTCGCTCGACACCCTCGCGCGCATCGAGGCGGAACGCCGCGAGCGGCGGCTCGCCCGGCAGGGCCGATCGGCGGGCTCGCCCATG
>DATLZC010000274.1:0-7477 GCA_035574215.1 Dehalococcoidia bacterium
TGCGCGACCGGGCGTACAGCGACGTGGGCCGCTCCGAGCGCGAGGGCGAGCCGACGCGGGCGGCGCTCGCCGATTTCTTCCACCGCCGCTACGTCTGGCTGCTGGACCAGTACACGAACCGCTTCGGGCGCGACCTCGTCGGCGCGTTCCGCGACCTCCAGGACGCCGGCTTCGTCGAGCTCGCGAGCAGCGCCGCGACCCACGGCTACCTCCCCCTGTTCGAACGCGACTCGTCGATCTACGGGCAGATCGCGACGGGCGTGCGCGCGTACCAGCGCCACTTCGGCCGTCCGGTCGAGTCGTTCTGGCTTCCCGAATGCGGCTACCGCCCGCCGTACATGACGGGTCCCCAGGGATATCGCAAACCGGGGCTGCACGAATTCCTCGCGGGGCAGAACGTCGTGTGCTTCTTCGTCGAGACGCACGCCATCGAAGGCGGCGAGCCGCTGGGCAAGGCCGCGGGCGACGCCTTTGGACCGTACGGCTCCATCCCGCGGCGCTACTCCGTGCCGCGCCCGGCCTACCCCGAGCCGACGATGCGCACCACGCTGCTCCCCTACTGGGTGTTCGACACCCGGGTGGCCGCCCTGGGCCGCGAGCCGCGTACCGGGCTCCAGGTGTGGTCCGCCGAGCACGGGTACCCCGGCGATTACCACTACCTCGAGTTCCACAAGAAGGACGGCGAATCGGGCCTCCGCTACTGGGCGGTGACCGGACGCGGCGTCGACCTCGCCGACAAGGCCTGGTACCGCCCCGATGCCGCCGCCGAGCGCGTGCGCGTCCACGCCGATCACTTTTCGAAGCTGGTAACAGACATCGTTCGCGGGTTCCACGCGCAGACGGGACGCCGGGGCATCGTCGTCGCGGCCTACGACACGGAGCTGTTCGGGCACTGGTGGTTCGAGGGCGTCGACTGGCTGAAGGAGACGCTGAAGCGCCTGGCGGCCGAGCCCGACGTGCAGCTCACGGGCGCCGCTGAGTTTGTCCGGGCGGAGCCGCCGGAAGACGTGCTCGCGTTGCCGGAGAGCTCCTGGGGCCAGGCCGGCAATCACTTCACGTGGATGAACGCGGACACCGCGTGGATGTGGCCCATCATCACGCAGGCGCAGGAGCGGATGGAGCAGCTGGTCGCCCGGCACCCTTCGCCGTCGCCATCCGTCCGTGAGGCGCTGGACCAGGCGGCACGCGAGCTGCTCCTGCTCGAATCGAGCGACTGGCCGTTCCTCGTGACGACGTGGCAGGCGCGCGAGTACGCCACGCTGCGGTTCTCCGAGCATGTCGAGCGGTTCAACCAGCTCGCCGGGCAGCTCGAACAGGGGGCTGTCGACCCTGAACTCGTCGCGCGCTATCGTGAGCTCGACAACATCTTCCCGGACATCGACTACCGGGACTTCGAGGCGCGCGAAGGCATCGCGGCCCCGGCCGTAAAGGATCGCCGCTAGCCGCGTTCTGATCGACAGACACGCCTTCAGGCCGTAACGAGGGAGACGGGCGACCGCTGATGACGATCTACTGGGCGCCGCTGCTGCACTTTTACCAGCCCCCGATCCAGATTCCCGAAGTGCTGCGCAAGGTCGTCGACGAGTCCTACCGGCCGCTCATTGACGTGTTCAAACAGTACCCGTACGCCAAGGTCACGGTGAACATCAACGGCGTGCTCACGGAGATGCTCTTCGAAAGCGGGTACACCGACGTCATCGACGGGTTGCGCGAGCTGGCCGAGCGAGGACAGCTCGAGTTCGTCGGGTCCGCGAAGTACCACGCCATCCTTCCGCTCATCCCGCCCGACGAGCAGCGCCGCCAGATTCGGCGCAATCACATGACCAACCGGCACTTCTTCGGAGACGTGTACCAGCCGCGCGGCTTCTTCCCGCCCGAGATGTGCATCAGTCAGGACATCCTCGAACCCGTCGCGGACTTCGGGCACGAATGGATCATCGCCAGTGGCATCGCCTGCCCTGCTCCGTGGCCCACCGATGGGTTCTACACGGCTGCGGCGCCCGGCGCCTCGGGCGAGGAGCTCACGCTCGTGTTCCGGGACGACGTGCTGAGCAACAAGATCAGCTTCCAGGACATGGACGGCAAGGCGTTCGTCGCGCACCTGCGCTCAGTCGCCGGAAGCGCGAACGGCGCCGACCGCTACGTCGTCACCGCGATGGACGCGGAGACGTTCGGACACCATATCGAGAACTGGGACCAGCTCTTTCTGGCGGAGGCCTACGAATCGCTCGCGCCGAAGCCGTACGCCGAGCTTGCGCAACAGCGAGTGCTCTCGGAGGCGCACAAGCGGCTCCTCACGATGCCGGAGGAGCCGGAGCTGGGCGAGGTCCGTATCGTCACCATCAGCGAGCTGGTGGACCGCTTCCCGCGTAAGGGGCGCGTCGAGCCGCGGGCGTCCTCATGGAGCACCACGGAGGAGGATCTGAAGCACAACAACCCGTATCCCCTGTGGAAGGACCCCGGGAACTACATCCAACGGCTCCAGTGGCAGCATGTGGACCTGTGCCTCGAGCTGGTCCACCGGGCGCTGGAGGTCGCGGGAACGCCCGCGAGCCGCCGCCACGCGGACATCGCGCGGGGGCTCATGGACCCGGCGCTGCATAGCTGTCAGTTCTGGTGGGCGAGCCGCCGCCCTCACTGGGACATCAACATGATCACCCGTGGGCTGTTCCAGCAGGCCGAGGTCATCGTCAACGCCTTTCGGGCCATCAACATCAGCGACGCGCCGGAAGAGACCAAGCGCGAGTGCTACTACCGGGTCGTCGCGGCCCGAGATCTGCAGAACAAGCTCACCGACCAGCTCTTCTGGGACTAGCGCTGGCCTTCCGTGAAACACCGCGTGCCGCGTGAGCGCAGAAGCCCGGAAGACGCTGGTATCGCCGCGAGGCATCGCGGATAATCGAGCGTAGACCCACACAAGACGGAACGAGCGCCGCGCGTCCGCGCAAGGGACGGAGCCCGTGCGACTCAACCTCGCCCTGGTCCTCCACAACCACCAGCCGGTAGGCAACTACGGCTTCGTCTTCGACGACGTCTACCGCCGCGCCTACCTTCCCCTGCTCGAATGCCTCGAGCGGCATCCGTCCATCCGCGTGGCGATGCACCACTCGGGCTGCCTCTTCGACTGGCTCGAGGCCAACCGGCCCGAGTACCTCGACCTCCTGAAGCGCCTGGTGGACCGCGGTCAGATCGAGCTCGTGTCGGGGGGCTACTACGAGCCCATCCTCTCGATGCTCGCCGAGGACGACCGCGTCGGCCAGATCAGGAAGCTCTCGACGTACCTGAAGGATCGCTTCGGACAGCAGCCGACGGGCATGTGGCTCGCCGAGCGCGTCTGGGAGCCCGAGTTCGCCTGGGCCATCGACGAAGCGGGCCTCGACTGGACGCTGGTGGACGACCGGCACTTCAAGCTGGTGGGGCTCACCGACGCCGACCTGAACGGTGCGTTCATCACCGAAGACCAGGGACGCCACGTGCACATTTTCGCGGGGTCCCAGCGCCTGCGCTACATCATCCCCTGGCGCGAGGTGGACGACGTCATCGCTGAGCTGCGCGGCCTGGCCCGCGACGATCCGTCGACGCTGGTGGTCCTCGGCGACGACGGCGAGAAGTTCGGCTCCTGGCCGACGACGTACGAATACGTGTGGGAGCGCGGCTGGATGGATCGCTTCTTCGAGGCCATCGAGTGCAACAGCGACTGGCTGCGCACGATCACCCCGGGGGAGTACAACCGCACTTACGATGCCCGCGGCCTCGTGTACCTCCCCACGGCGTCGTACTCCGAGATGATGGAGTGGGCGCTTCCGCCCGAGGCGTCGTCGGAGCTGGTGCGCTTGCGGGGAGTGTTCGAGGCGGCGGGTCGCGACGACGTGCTCCGGTACCTGAATGGCGGCTTCTGGCGCTCCTTCCTCTCCCGGTACAGCGAGGCCAACGCCATGCACAAGCGCGGCGTCCGCGTGCACGACAAACTCAACGCGGCCGCCAAGCTGGGCGCCGACGTGCGCTGCGCCCGAACCCTTCTCTGGACGGCCCAGTGCAACTGCCCGTACTGGCACGGCGTCTTCGGGGGGCTCTACCTGCGCCATATCCGGGCCGCGACTCATACGTTCCTGGTCGCCGCGGAACGCGAGGCCGATCGGCTGACGCACCACGCGCCCTACGTCGAAGTGAGGCAGGCGGACTTCGATTTCGACGGGAAGCGCGAAGTGCTGGTGCAAACGCCAGCGCTATCACTCATGGTGCACCCGGCGTTCGGCGGGATGCTGAGCGAATGGGACCTCCGGGGACCCGCGTGGAGTCTCGTCAACACCCTCACCCGCAGGCGGGAGGCCTACCACGAGCGCCTGCTCGAGGCGGAAAGCCTCGACGCGCCGGCGGACGAGCCGCAAACCATCCATAGCCTGCGCATCAAGGAACGGGGGCTCGAGCGGTATCTCGTGTACGACCGCCGGCGCCGCTGCGCCGCCCAGGACGCCCTCGTGCATCCGAGCGTGACCGCCGAAACGTGCGCGACGAACGGTTTCGAGCCGCTGTACGATTTCGCCGACAAGCCCTTCGTCATCACCGGCCGCGAGGAAGCCATCGACCTGCTGCACGAGGGTCTCGGGCTGCGGCTCACCAAGCGGTACGTCGTCGAGGAATCGGCGCCCGCCTTCGAAGTCTTCTGGGAACTCACGAACCTCCAGTCGGAGCCGCTGATCGCGGCGTTCGTGAGCGAGTGGAACCTGTCGCCTCCGCAGGCTCCCCTGGGCGACGACCGCATCCACCTGTTGCGTCTGGGACACGGCGACGTGGACCTCACCGCCGGCCCGGGGCACGTGGAGCAGGTGACCGAGTTCGAGCTCCGGGGAAGCGCGACGTACGGCGTGCGCGCCCGGCTCCACGCTCCAGCCGATGTGTGGCACTTCCCCATCGAGACCGTGTCGAATTCGGAGGCGGGCCTCGAACGCGCGCTGCAGGGCGTCTGCCTCGCGCTGCGGTGGCCGTTGGACCTCGCGCCGGGGGGCTCGGTCCGCCTCACCATGCGCTGGGACGTCGCTGGCGACGCTCCCGAGTTCGAGGTCACGAATACGTAAGCCGTGCTATGATGGCGTCCGGTATCCGCAGGCCCGCCGTCCTGCGGATACAGTCGCCGCCCGCCCGGCGCCACTTGTCCCACAGGAACCGCAAACCGAAAGGACCGCAGATGGCCTACGCGCGCGTCAACGGCGTCGAGCTGTACTACGAGGAACATGGCATCGGCGAGCCGATGCTCCTCATCATGGGCTTCGGCGGCAACACTGAGGCCTGGGCCGGCCAGATTCCCGAGCTCTCCCGCTATCTTCACGTCATCGCCTTCGACAACCGGGGCGCGGGCAGGAGCGAGAAGCCGGACGGTCCGTACTCCATGGAGGTCTTCGCGGACGACGCGGCGGGCCTCCTCCAGTACCTCGGCGTCGATTCGGCGCACGTCTTCGGTGTCTCGATGGGCGGCATGATCGCCCAGCACCTCGCGCTGCGTCACCCCGAGCGCGTGCGAACCCTCATCCTGGGGTGCACCACGCCGGGCGGCCCGCAGGCGGTCTCGCCCTCGCCCGAGGTGATCGCGGCGTTCCAGGCGGGCGGTCAGGAACGCGACCCGCGAAAGGCGGCGGAGATCGGGTTCTTCTACATGTACAGCGACGAGTACCTCTCGCAGAACCGCGAGGCGCTGCTGGACCGTGCGGAGCGGCTCGCGCACCTGCGTGCGCCAGAGGAGGGGCTGCGCGGCCACTTCCAGGCGGTGATGGGGCACAACGCCCTCGACCGGCTCCACGAGGTCCGCGTGCCCACGTTGGTGCTCACCGGCGACGCCGATCCGCTGGTGCCCCCGGAGAACTCCAGGCTCATCGCCTCGCGGATCCCTGGCGCCCGCTTGGTCGAGTTTCCGGGCATGAAGCACGGCTTCTTCATCGAGGGCGCCTCGTTGGTGAACCGCGTGATTATCGACTTCGTCCGGACGCACGCCGTGAGCGCGCAGGCGGCGGCCGCAGGTTCGTGAGCGTAGCCGGGCAGTCAACCGAAAGGAGGCGTCCCGTGGCGTTCGTTCGTGTCGGCAGCATCGACCTGTACTACGAAGAGCACGGCTCGGGCGAGCCTCTGCTGCTCATCCAGGGGTTCGGCGGGAACACGGTCGCCTGGGGTCCGCTCGTTCCCGCCCTGGCGGCGCGCTACCGCGTGATCGCGTTCGACAACCGCGACGCCGGCCGCTCGGGGCAGGCCACGGAGCCCTACACCATCGCGGACATG
Source organism: Dehalococcoidia bacterium (assembly GCA_035574215.1). Taxonomy (GTDB): domain Bacteria; phylum Chloroflexota; class Dehalococcoidia; order DSTF01; family JACRBR01; genus DATLZC01. The sequence goes on from DATLZC010000274.1 coordinate 6,268, forward strand.
GCGGACGACGCCGCGCGTCTGCTGGATGCGCTGGGCGTGCCGTCGGCGCACGTCCTGGGAGCGTCGATGGGCGGCATGATCGCGCAGGAGCTGGCGCTGCGGTGGCCGCAGAAGGTGCGCTCACTGATTCTCGCCTGCACGACATGCGGCGGCCCGCGGTCGGCGGGCTGGGATGAGCTGTGTCAGCGGCTCGACCTGGTGCGGGAGCTTCGCGAGATGCCTGCCCCGGATAGCGACCTCGTACAGCAGCAGCTCTCGTGGATGTTTAGCCCGGAATTCCTGGCCAACCCGACGCCGGCGTTTCAGGAGTTCATCCTCTCGACCCTGCAGTATCCCGCGCCGCTGGAGGGCATGAAGCGGCAGGCCGAGGCTATCCGGCGGCACGACACCTACGACCGGCTGCCCCAGATCGCGGCGCCCACGCTCGTCATCGCCGGCGAGGACGACCCTCTGATCCTCGCCGAAAACTCGCGCATCCTGGCGGAACGCATCCCGAACGCGCAGCTCATCCTGTACCCGCGGCTTCGCCACGGCTTCAACCTCGAGGACCCCGAGCGCGTGCACGCGGACATCTTGAGCTTCCTCGAGCGGGCGCGTACCCTAGCCTCCGCCTAGACGTGCGGCGAGCGGACGCCGTGCCCCGTCCCTCGCGTTCTTCCGGGAGAGCTGCATGCGGGATCTCATGATGCGCGCCCTGGACACTGCGGTGACCATGGGCGCTTCGTACGCCGACGTGCGCGTCGTCCACTACCGGGATCAGTCGGTGACGGTGCGCCTGCAGAACGTCGAAGGGCTCACCTCGGACGAATCGCTGGGCTTCGGCGTCCGCGTGATCGTGGACGGCTACTGGGGCTTCTCCAGCTCGAACCGCATGACGCTGGAGGAGGCGTCCCGCGTGGCCGCCGAAGCCGTCCGTATCGCCCGGGCGTCGGCCATCGTGCGAGGTCCGAAGGCGAACCTGGGCGACCCCGAGGTCCACGTCGGCACATACCGCACGCCAATCCAGAAGGACCCGTTCGCTGTCTCGCTCGAGGACAAAATCGCGCTCCTGCTCAAGGCCAACGAGGCAATGCAGCGGGTGCCCGGCATCGTCATGGCGGAATCGAACGTGTACTGCCAGCGCGAGCTGAAGTGGTTCGCCAGCACCGAGGGGAGTTACATCGAGCAGGAGCTGGTCGAGACGGGCTGCGGCATCGAGGCCACGGCGGTC
>DATLZC010000275.1:0-3691 GCA_035574215.1 Dehalococcoidia bacterium
GAGGCGTTGGTTAGACTCGATTCGCATGCTGGAGCACGAGGGCGTCGGGGAACTGCGCGAGCTGCTGGCCGAATTCAAGCCGGGCGACGGCGATCTTCTGGCCGCCCTCCACAAGGTCCAGCACCGCTTCGGCTACATCCCTCGGGCAGCGATCCCGGTCATCGCGCGGCAGCTTCGTCTCCCTGAGGCGCGCGTGTACGGCGCGGTGACCTTCTTCTCTGAGTTTCGCCTGACGCCCCCGCCGGAGACGCTGATTACGTGGTGTTCCGGCCCGGCCTGTCACCTCAAGGGAGGGGACCGCATCCGCCGCGCTCTCGAAGCTGAGCTGGGAATCGGCATGGGGCAGAACACGCCGGACAATCGCGTGGGCCTCCATGTCGGTCAGTGCAACGGCACGTGCGACTTCGCGCCACAGGTGTGGGTGAACGGCGAGGTCGTGGGACATCTCACGCCTGCTTCGGCCCTCCGTCTCTGCCGGCGTCTCGCCGAAGGCGCCCGGAGAGGCGAACGGCCGCATCTGCCGTGGGAGGCGCCGATCCCGGAGCAAGACGAGCGGTGAGCCGATGACGTACGACGATCTGCGGGCGAAGGCCGACGCGCTGTGGGCTCCCATCGAACGGCCCGCCAGACCCGTCGTTCGGGTCAGCCTGAACACCACGAGCCTGGCCGCGAAGGCGGATTCCACGCTGGAAGCGATTCGCGCCCATGTCGCCGAGCGGGCGCTCGACGCGGAGGTGCTGGTCACTGGCGATACCGGGTTCGCGTGGGCGGAGCCGGTGGTCCTGATTACGACGACGAACGGCACGACGGTGCTGTATGGCGACGTCACGCCCGACCGCGTCGAGAAGCTCCTCGACCAGGGGCTCGACGGGGTATGCAAGGACCTGGCCGTCTGCGTGATGAGCGGCCCCGACGTGCCGGGCGTTCCCCGCTTCGAAGAGACGGCCTACGGGCGCATCCAGACCCGCTGGTTGATGCGCAATTGCGGCGTCATCGACCCCGAGAACATCTGGCACTACATCGCCCGGGGCGGGTACGCGAGCTTCATGCGGGCGACCGAGCTTTCGCCCGACGACCTGATCGAGGTCGTGAAGGGTTCGACCCTGCGCGGCCGAAGCGGGTCGTTCTTCTCCACGGGGATGAAGTGGGGATTCTTGCAGCGGGCCGGGCGCCGCCCCAAGTACCTGGTGTGTAACGCCGACGAGGGAGACCCGGGGGCATGGGTGAACCGCGTGCTTCTCGAGAGCGACCCCCACAGCGTGCTCGAAGGGATGCTCATCGGCGCCTACGCCACGGGCGCTGAATACGGGTGGATTTACATCCGCGACGAATACCCGCTCGCGGTGGAGCGCATGAACCGGGCCATCGAGCAGGCGCGCGAGCTGGGCATCCTCGGTGAGAACGCGCTCGGCAAGGGCGTGAAGTTCGACGCCGAGGTCGTGCGCGGCGCGGGCGCCTACGTCTGCGGAGAGGAGACCGGCCTCATCAACTCGGTCAACGATAATCGAGGCATGCCCACCGTCCGCCCGCCGTTCCCGGCGGAGCGGGGCGTCCTCTTTCAGCCCACCAACGTCAACAACGTCGAAACGTACGCGTCGGTCACCTGTCTGCTGCACGTCGGCCCCGAGACGTACAGTCAGGTCGGGACCGAGGTCAACCGGGGCACAAAGCCGTTCACGCTCTCGGGCGCGGTCGAGCGGTCGTGCGTCGTGGAGGTGCCGTTCGGGACGCCCGTGCGGGCGGTGCTGGAAGCCGCCGGAGGCATCGCCGGCGGACGGCGGATGAAGGCGCTGCAGGCGGGCGGGCCGCTCGCGGGGATCTTGCCCGCGGAGATCGCGCTCGACCTCCCGCTCGAGCCCGAAGCCTTTCGCGCGAAGAAGGTGCAGATGGGCGGCGGCGGGCTCGTCTTCGTGGACGAGACCGCGTGCATCGTCGACCTGAATCTGATGTTCGCGTGGTTCCTGGAAGACGAATCGTGCGGCCGGTGCACGACCTGCCATGGCGGCACGCAACGTATGCTCGAGATCTTCCGCCGCATTGCGTCGGGAGGGGGCGACCCGTACGACGTGACGCGCGCCGAGCTGTTGGGCAAGACCCTCGTCTACTCGAACTGCGTGCACGGGCAGGCGGCGCCCACCATTATGCTCAACACGATCGAATACTTCCGGGAGGAGTTCGACGAGCATCTGATCCGCCGCCGGTGTCCGGCCAAGGTCTGCGCCGGCCTCGTGCGATACGAGGTGTCCGACCCTTCGGCCGACCTGCAGGAGGCCGCCGACATCTGCCCGACGCAGGCGTTCGTCCGGGAGGCGAGCGGCTGGCGCATCGACTCCGCGCGGTGCATCCGGTGCGACGCCTGCCGCGAGGTCTCGCCGGACGCCATCGCGGTGGTCGACGCCTTTGTGGCGGTTGGGGCCCGTTAGAGGCGTCTCCGCGCCAAATTCGCCGCCCTCTGGGGCGGGAATCCTCGTATTTTCGACCCAGAACCTCTACAATCGGCGTCAATCGCCGGACGTGACGACGTCTGCCGGCCACAGTGGGAGGCCGCTACGTTGAAGCACCTTATCTTCGGGGCCACAGGGCTCGTTGGGGCGCAACTGGCCGAACGGCTGGCGTTGCAGGGGGAGGAGGTATACGCCTTCTGTCGCTCGGGCAGCGAGGCGGACGCGCTCCGCGCGCTAGGCGTGCGGCCCGTGACCGGTGACCTCCTGGACGAAGACTCCATCCGGCGGGCGGTCGCCGGCATGGACAACGTCTTCAATTGCGCGTCCGCCACCGACGGCGCGGCCGCCCGGCTGCAGGCGGTGAACGTGCTCGCGGTGAACGCCATCATCCTGGCCTGCCGCGGCAAGCAGGTGAACCGCATCGTGCACCTGAGCTGCGCCTCCATTCACGGGCCGACGACCGGCGAGCCTGTCACGGAAGAAGCGCCCCTGCGCCCCGCCAACGAGTACGCGAGGTCCAAGGCAGAAGCCGAGCGCGTTATCGGAGCGTACATCGGCCAGCCGGACTTGCGCCTGACCACGCTCCGGCTGGCGGTCCCGGTGGGACCACTCGACACGAAAGTCGTCGCTCCGCTCATCGAGGCCTTTCGTCTGGACCGCGGGACCTCGTGGGCCAGCGCGGGCGGCCCGACGGTGTCGTTCGTGGATGTTCGGGACGTGGCCAGGGCAGCCATTCTCGCGGCCGCGGACGACAGAGCGATCGGCCGCACGTACTTAGTCAAGAGCTTCGACGCCACGCCGGGCGCGTTCGCGGCTGCGCTCGGGCGCGCGGTGGGGCTGGCGTCTCCTGCTGGCGGAAGCGCGCTTCATGGGTTAGGCTCGCGGCTGCTGGGACGCCTCACGGGCGGCTGGCGGCGCGCGGGCCGCGCGGTGGACGACCTGGCCCGAAGCCCCCTCGTGTCCGACGAACGCATCCGGCGCGAGCTCGGATTCGCGCCCGAGCACGACCTCGAATCCACGGTCGAGCACATCGCCCGCGTGTACTGGGAGCGCGAGATCGAGCGGTTCGGGCGCTCGCGGCCCTAAAGGGGCGCGTTCCCAAGCAAGCGCGAGGGCACTACAATAAGCCCAAACGTTCGATTCGCGCGAGCGCGACTCTTGACCACCCCGATCCGCCGGCAGTACCTGGACATCAAGCGGCGCTATCCACACGCCATCGTGCTGTTCCGGCTCGGCGACTTCTACGA
>DATLZC010000276.1:0-3367 GCA_035574215.1 Dehalococcoidia bacterium
GCCGCAGAACGACATCGAGCGCGCCACGCACATCGCCCGGCAGATGGTCACCCAGTGGGGCATGAGCGAGCGGCTGGGCCCGCGGACGTTCGGCCGGAAGGAAGAGCTCATCTTCCTCGGCCGCGAGATCGCCGAGCAGCGCAACTACTCGGAGAAGGTCGCCGAGGAGATCGACGAAGAGGTCCGCCGCATCATCGACAAGGCGTACCACACGGCGAAGAAGGTGCTCACCGAGAACCGCGAGAAGCTCGACCAGATCGTCGAGGTCTTGCTCGAGGTGGAGACCATAGAGGGCGAGGACCTGCAGAAGCTGCTGTCGACCTCCGTCGAGGAGTGGCGCGCGATTCGCGAGCAGCAGAAGGCGGGAACGCCGCCCAGCGCGCCCGGAACGCCAGCCGAAGCGAAGCTGCCGGCCGAGGAGTCCTCGACACAGCCGCAGGTCGGGAAGCCGGGGCTCGCCTGGGGCGCCCAGGCCAACATCGCCGTCGAAGGCCCCGGCGGACCGTCCACGTAGCGCCGAGAGCTGTCCGAACGACGACTTCGGGTCCGCCGCGCGGCGGACCCGTTCATTTCTTGCCGCACGCAGGAGCGTCCGATACCATGCCGGCGTCATGAGCGTCGACCTCAGCCAGTACGTCCCCGTTACGCCCAACGAGCGCATCGCCGACTTCCAGCCGGGCGACACCGTGCGCGTGCACGTTAAGGTCGTCGAGGGCGACCGCGAGCGTGTGCAGGCGTTCGAAGGTGTCGTGCTCCGGCGCCGCAGCGGCCCGACGCCCACCTTCACCGTCCGGCGCGTGAGCAACGGCGTCGGCGTCGAGCGCACGTTCCTGTTGCACTCGCCGCGAATCGAGAAGGTCGAGCTCGTCCGGCAGGGGAAGGTCCGGCGGGCGCGCCTCTACTACCTCCGCGGCCGGACGGGCAAGGCGGCGCGCATCAAGGAACGCGGGCGCCAGCAGAAGTAGCCCCCAGTCCTCCGGCCTCGCTGTGCCGCCGGCGGCTGCGGTCGTCGCGGCCGGCGCACTAGACTGCCCTTGTGGAAGACGCGCCCCGCTTCGCCGACGTGGCGGTCAACTCCGGACTGCCGCATCGCCAGGCGTTTTCGTACGCCGTCCCTCCGCGCATGCGCGTCGACGTCGGGTACGGCGTCTACGTGCCGTTCGGCCGGCGGACGCTCCAGGGCGTCGTCGTGCGCGTCACCGATGCGCCCGGCTACCCCGAAGTCCGAGAGGTCTCGGGCGTCATCGGGGATGGACCGGTGGTGTCTCCGGAGCGCGTCGAGCTCGCCCTGTGGATGGCGAACTACTACCTCGCGCCGCTGTTCGACGCCATCGCGCTGACGCTTCCCCCCGGATTCGAGCGGCGCCCGCTGACCACGGTGCGCGCGCTGGTCCGTCGCGAGGAGCTGGATGGGCTGCGCCTTCCGCCGCGGCAGCGCGAGATCGTGGAAGCGCTGCTCGAGTTGGGGGAGGCGAGCCCCGAGCGGCTGGAGAAGGCGACGGGGCAGCGCAGCGTCGCCGGTCCGTTGAGTCTTCTCGAGCGCCGCGGGTTCGTGGAGCGACGCTACGCGCTCGGCCGGCCGGCGGTGGGGCCGAAAGTGGTGACGATCGCGGCGCTGACCGCGACGCCGGAGGTGGCGCTGGAGCGCGCGGAGGCGCTCACGCGCGCCAGCCGCCGCGCCCGCGCCCTTCGGCTCCTCGCGGAAGCGGGGGAAGCGACGGCGGCCGCGTTGCGGGAAGCGACGGGTATCGATCGCCAGGGGCTCGCCGCGCTCCAGCGCGAAGGATTGATCTCGCTGCGGGAAGAGCGGATCGAGCGCGACCCGCTGGCCGAGATGCGGGTCCCGTTCCGTCCGCCTCCCGAGCTGACTCCTGCGCAGGAGGCCGTATACCAGGAGATCGAGGAGTCGATTCGCTTTCCCGCGCCGGGCAGGCCGCGGCGGTTTCTCTTGCACGGCGTCACCGGCGCCGGGAAGACGGAAGTGTACCTCCGAGCCCTACAGGCGGCGGTCGAGGCGGGCAAGCGGGGCATCGTGCTCGTCCCTGAGATCGCGCTGACCCCGCAAACGGTCCGCCGCTTCGCCGAGCGCTTCCCCGGTCGCGTCGCGGTGATCCATAGCGGGCTGTCGGAAGGCGAGCGGTACGACCAGTGGCATGGCATTCGCGACGGCCGGTACGACGTCGTCATCGGCGCGCGGTCTGCGTTGTTCGCGCCCCAACCCGACTTGGGGCTCATCATCCTGGACGAAGAGCACGAATGGACGTACAAGCAGCACGACCCGCCGCCGCGGTATCACGCGCGTGAGGTCGCCGAGCAGCTTGCGCGCCTCACGGGCGCGACGCTCGTGCTCGGGTCGGCGACGCCCGACATCGTCTCGTTCCACCGGGCGCAGACGGCACACTACCGCCTCCTCACCCTCGATGAGCGCGTGCGGGCGACGCCCGCTCCGGACGGGGGTGTCGAGCTCTCGACGACGGCGGCGCTTCCACCTATCACCGTGGTGGACCTCAGAGAAGAGCTGCGCACGGGCAACCGCAGCATCTTCAGCCGCGCCCTCCAGCTCGCGCTCCGCCGCACGCTCGACCGCGGCGAGCAGGCGATCCTGTTTCTCAACCGCAGGGGCGCCGCCGGCTTTCTGCAGTGCCGCGACTGCGGCTACGTGCCCGAGTGTTCGTCGTGCGACATCGCGCTCACGTATCACCGTGAGGCCGACCGGCTGGTCTGTCACCTCTGCAACCGCAGGCGGCGCGTGCCCGAACGCTGCCCCGTGTGCGAAAGCGCCCGCATTCGGATGCTCGGCGTCGGCGTCGAGCGCGTCGAGGAGGAGGTGCGGCGCCTGTTTCCCGAAGCCCGCGTGCTGCGATGGGACCGCGACGTCACGGGACGCCGGGGAGCGCACGAGCGCATCCTCGCGCAGTTCCTGGCGGGAGAGGCCGATGTGCTCGTGGGCACTCAGATGCTGGCGAAGGGCCTCGATTTCCCGGCGGTCACCCTCGTCGGTATCGTGTCCGCCGACGTCGGTCTGCATCTGCCCGATGTGCGCGCGAGCGAGCGCGCGTTCCAGGTGCTGACGCAGGTCGCGGGCCGGGCGGGCCGGGCCGCGCTCGACGGGCGAGTCATTCTCCAGACATACACACCGGAGCATCCCGCCATCGAACACGCAGCGCGCCACGACTACGAGGGGTTCTACCGTCACGAGATCGAGCTCCGGCGGCGCGCGGGGTATCCGCCGTTCGCGCGACTGGTCAAGCTGACGTTCCAGCACACGTCGGCGACGTACGCCTTCGAAGAGGCGCGGCGGGTCGAACGGCTGCTCCGCAACGAGCGCGATCGTCGCGGGCTCGACATCGACATCCGGGGTCCGGCG
>DATLZC010000277.1:0-3342 GCA_035574215.1 Dehalococcoidia bacterium
CATCATCGGCTCGCGGTACGACATGTTCTTCCGGCCCGCGCACACCAGCGTGAGCGTGGTCGCCGCGGGACAGGGACGCCGCGCGCTGCACAGCCTGAACGACGTCCATCATCTCAAGACCGCGGAGGGCGAGCTCCGCACCCACTGACGCCATGACCGAGACCCTCGACCCCGAGCAGCTCGAACTGGCCGCCACCATCCTGGCGCGCTCGCGCTACTGTATCGCCCTGGTCGGCGCCGGCATGTCCGTCGAGAGCGGCATCCCGCCGTTCCGAGGCGCGGGCGGACTCTGGACGAAGCGCGGCGAGCCGCCCATGGACGGCTACCAGCGCTTCCTACGCGACCCCGCTCAGTACTGGGCGAACCGCATGGGCGCAGCGTCCGTCGACGACGAATTCGTGCGCGCGCTCGTCGAGGCGAAGCCCAACGCCGGCCACTACGCCCTCGCGGAGATGGAAGGCGAGGGGCTCCTCAAGCACGTCATCACGCAGAACATCGACAATCTGCACACGCTGGCCGGGAGCGTCGCGGTGACGGAGATTCACGGGAACCGCACGAAGCTGAGGTGTATCGGCTGCAACCGCCGTTGGCCGGTCGACGAGTTCCCTATCGAATCGGTGCCGCCCCGCTGCCCCGACTGCGGCGCGCTGGTGAAGGGCGACACGGTGATGTTCGGCGAGCCCATCCCGCCCGACGCCCTCGAGGCATGCGCCCGCGAGTCGCGCCAGGCCGATTGCATGCTGGTCATCGGGACGTCGGCGGTGGTGTACCCGGCGGCGCAGTACCCCATCGTGGTGTACGAGCGCGGCGGCGCGCTCATCGAGATCAACATTGAGGACACGCCGCTTACGCCCTACTGCGCGGCGGTCCTGCGGGCGCCTGCGGCGCAGGCGCTGCCGCGGCTCCTCGAGCGCGCGAAGGCCCTGCGGGCGTCGTAGCGCCGGCGCCGGCCACGGCGTGGCCTTCATGCGGCGAACGGGACCGGCGTTCCCCCTCTCACCTGAAGGGCAGGCTTCAGCCTGCCCGCGGGTGTCGCATCGTTTCGCCGGCCACGCTGAAGCGTAGCCTTCATGCGCTCAAGGGCGGCCGTTCCCCCTCACGCCTGAAGGGCAGGCTTCAGCCTGCCCGCCGGTGTCACATCGTTTCGCCGGCCACGCTGAAGCGTGGCCTTCATGCGGTGAAAGGCCGCCTGTCCCTTCGTTTCGCCGGCCACGCTGAAGCGTGGCCTTCTTGGGGCTGAAGGGAACGGCGTTCCCCATCACACTGAAGGGCAGGCTTTAGCCAGCCCGCCGGTGTCACATCGTTTCGCCGGCTACGCTGAAGCGTAGCCTTCATGCGCTCAAGGGCGGCCGTTCCCCCTCACGCCTGAAGGGCAGGCTTCAGCCTGCCCGCCGGTGTCACATCGTTTCGCCGGCCACGCTGAAGCGTGGCCTTCATTGGCCTTCATGTGCCTTCACCGACGGGGCCAGGGAAGACTCGAACCGGGGCTACACGCCCTCGCGCTGACGCCAGGCCCGAATGTGCTCCGCGTGCTCCCGCAGGTGGTCCGCCGTCGACTCCTTGATGAGCCGCCACGCCGTCTTCCCTTCGACCACCCGCTCATCGGGGAGCCGCTGGCACGCCGACACGAAGAAGTTCCGCGACTCCTGCAACCGGGCCATGATCTGCGGGGCGGTGTCGTTCCTGTGCCGCTCCGCGAAGGTCGCGTTCCAGTCATCGATGGCGTTGTAGTCCACGCCTTCCGGCACGGGGCGCTCTCCCCGGCCCATCCGGTCGAGCACGCCGCCGAGCTCCTGGAACCACCCGATGACGTGCGCCGCCAGATCGCGGGCGCCCCAGCCGTCCAGAAACGGCCGCGCCATCTCCTCGGTGCCGAGCCCGGCCAGCGCGCCCACGAACTCCTCGTAGGCGGCGTCCAGGTCCTTCAGCAGGTCTTCCTTCAGGGTCATGTGGCGCCTCCTCGGACGGCGCGCGGTCCGCGCGCACAGAGCCTCGAACCGGCGGTCAGATGACGAGCGACTCGCGCTGCTCGCCCCATTCCTCGCGCAGCACGCGGCAGATCTCCCCCAACGTCACGCCCTTCTCGACGCAGTCGATGAACAGCTCGACCATGTTCTGGTCGCCGTGGGCGGCCTCGCGCAGCCGCTCGAGGCACTCCCGCACCTTCGCGTTATCCCGCCGTTCGCGCAGGGCGGCCAGCCGGCGGCGCTGCTTCTCGCCGACGGAGGGGTCCACCCGCATGATGCCGGTGAAGGGCGGCTCTTCCTCGACGTACTCGTTCACGCCGACGACGATCTTCCGCTTCTCCTCGATGTCGCGCTGCATGCGGTAGGCGCTCTCCTGAATCTCGCGCTGCTGGAACCCCAGCTCGATGGCCCGGAGCGCGCCTCCCATGTCGTCGATCCGGCGGATGTAGTCCTCCGCCTCTTCCTCGATCTGGTCGGTGAGCTTCTCGATGTAGTAGGAGCCCCCCGCGGGGTCGATGGTGTCGGCGACGCCCGTCTCGTAGGCGATGATCTGCTGCGTGCGCAAAGCGATCTGCACCGCCTTCTCCGTGGGCAGCGCCAGCGCCTCGTCGTACGAATTCGTGTGCAGCGACTGCGTCCCGCCCAGCACGGCCGAGAGCGCCTGCAGCGCCGTGCGCACGATGTTGTTGTACGGCTGCTGCGCCGTGAGGGTCGCGCCCCCCGTCTGCGTGTGGAAGCGCAGCATCATCGAACGGGGGTCCTTCGCGCCGAACCGCTCCTTCATCACCCGCGCCCAAAGCCGGCGGGCCGCCCGGAACTTCGCGATCTCCTCGAGGAACAGGCTGTGGCACGCGAAGAAGAACGAGAGCCGCGGGGCGAAGTCGTCGACCTGCAGGCCGGCTCCCAGCGCCGCGTTCACGTACTCGATGGCGTTAGCGATGGTGAAGCCGACCTCCTGCGCCGCCGTGCAGCCCGCCTCCCGCATGTGGTACCCGCTGATGCTGATGGTGTTCCAGTTCGGCAGGTGGTCTTTGCAGTACTTGAAGACGTCGGTGATGAGGCGCATCGACGGACGCGGCGGGAAGATGTAGGTCCCCCGGGCGATGTACTCCTTCAGGATGTCGTTCTGCGTGGTGCCGCCGATCTTCCGGAGGTCGGCGCCCTGCTTCTTCGCGACGGCGACGTACAGGGCCAGCAGGATCGACGCCGTCGCGTTGATGGTCATGGACGTCGTGACCTGCTCCAGCGGGATGCCCTCGAACAGCGTCTCCATGTCCTCGAGCGAGCAGATGGAGACGCCCACCTTGCCCACCTCGCCCTCGGCCATGGGGTCGTCGGCGTCGTAGCCGATCTGGGTCGGGAGGTCGAAGGCGAC
>DATLZC010000278.1:0-7658 GCA_035574215.1 Dehalococcoidia bacterium
CGCGGACGCCCGTTGGGCTATACTCGCGCCGCCGATGGCGACAGGGACGTTGCTGGCCCGGCTCCGCGACCTCGCGCTCGACGTCGTCTTTCCGCCCCGCTGCGCCGCCTGCGGCCGTCACGGGTCGTTCCTCCACGACGCTTGCGTCGCGGCCATGCCCGTCGCAGAACCGCCACGCTGCTCGCGGTGCTGGGACGCCTCGGCGACGGACCCCTGCGGGCCGTGCGGACGGCGTCCCCCAGCCTTCAATGGCCTGCGGTCGCTGTACGTGATGGGCGGCGGCGCCCGCGAGGCCGTTCACGCCCTCAAGTACCGCGGGCACGCCGCAGCCGCCCGGCCCATGGGAGCGCTCATGGCCGCCCACGCCCGCGCTGTCCGATTCGACGCCGACGTCGTGACCGCTGTGCCGCTGGTGGGCCGCAGACGGCGCGTCCGCGGCTACAACCAGTCGGAGCTGCTGGCCCGCGAGGTCGCCCGGGAGTTGCGCCTGCCGTTCGACGGGCGCGCGCTGCGACGTGTGCGGGCGTCTCCGCCTCAGGCGCGCGCGGCCACGCCCGAGGAGCGCCGCCGCAACGTCGAGGACGCCTTCCGGGCGGACGCCTCGCGCGTCGCGGGACGGCGGGCGCTCCTCATCGACGACGTCGCGACCACCGGCGCCACCCTGGACGCCTGCGCCCGCGCGCTGAAGGACGCCGGGGCGCGTGAGGTGTGGTGCCTGACCTGGGCCCGCGGCGACTGAGGGACGCGCTTGCGGGCCGGCGATAGACTGGGGCGATGGGCCGATTCCTCGCCCTCTCGTGGCGGCTGGCGGGCGGAACTTACCGCAGACACACGCGCCACCAGGCCTCGCTCCTCGCCGCCGGCGTCGCCTACTACGTCCTCTTCTCCATCATCCCGCTCGCCATCCTCGTCACCGCCGTCGGCAGCGTCGTGCTGCGCGATCCCGAAGTCCGGGACCGCCTGATCGATGAGATCGTGGCGGCGCTGCCGCTCAGCGAGGACGAGGGGCGAAGCGCCGTCGCCGACGCCATCGAGGGCGTGAAGCGCAGCAGTCCGCCGCTGTCGGCGCTGGGCCTGCTGGGCACGGCCTACGGCGCGCTGGGCATGTTCGGGGCCATCCGCCGAGCGCTGAACGACATCTGGGAGGTTGCGCCTGAGAAGCGCCCGTCGTTCCTGCGCCAGCGGCTCGCCGACGCGGCGACGCTCGCCGCGCTGGGCCTCCTCGCGCTCGCCTCCGTGGCCGCAAGCGGGACGCTCCGCGGTCTGCAGGAGACGAGCTCGGACCTCCTCGGGCCCTTTTCGAACAGCGCCAACCTGCTCTGGCTCGCCGTCCCCTATGTCTTCCCCGCGGCGGTGTCCTTCGCGACGTTCCTGGCCATCTACCGGCTCTTGCCAGCGTCCCATCCGTCCCTGCGCGACGCGTGGCCCGGCGCGGCGCTCGCCGCCATCGGCTTCGAAGTCCTCAAGAACGGCTTCACCCTGTACGTGGCGAACTTCAACGCGTACGACGTCGTCTACGGGACCCTCGGCGGCGTGCTGCTGTTCCTCTTCTTCACGTATCTCACGGCGAATCTCCTCCTCATCGGCGGCGCCGTGAGCGCCGAGCTCGCCGCCCTCCGCGCGGAGCCGCAGCCTGCCCACGCCACGCCCTCATGGCTCCGGGGCGCGCTCATGCGCTTCCGACGACGGACGGTTCACGAGGCCGGGGCGACGCAACCGGAGACGGGCGAGGGCACGGGGTCGGGCTCGCCCGGCTTGAGATAGGCCCGCTGCGCGAAGCCCCAGTCGAGCAGCGTCGCGCCGTCCGCGTTGCGGTCGAGGCTCCCGAGCAGCGCGACGATCACCCGCCGGCCGTCCCGCTCCGCCGACGCCACCAGCGTCTCGCCGGCCGACTCGGTCCACCCCATCTTGACGCCCGTCGCCCCGGGGTACGTCCACAGCAGGCGGTTCCCGTTCTCGATCTCCATGTCGAGGCTGCGGGCGTACCATGTCCTGGCGCCGACGATGGCCGCGAACTCCGGCTTCGCGAGGCCGTAGCGCGCGAGCTGAGCGAGGTCGTACGCGCTGGCGTACAGGTTCGGGTCGTCGAGGCCGTGCGGATTCGTGAAGTGGGAGTCATGGAGGCCCAGTTCCGCCAGCTTCGAGTTCATGAGGTCGACGAACGCGGCTTCGCTGCCCGCGACGTGACGGGCGATGGCGACGGCGGCGTCGTTCCCAGACGGTAGCATCAGCCCGTACAGGAGATCGCGCATCGTGACCACGGCGCCCGGCCACAGCCCGAAAAGCGAGCTATCGGGCGTCGGCCGTGGGTCGAAGTCGATGGTGACGATATCGTCGGGGGAGGCGCGTTCCAGCGCCACGATGGCGGTGAGAATCTTCGTCGTGCTCGCTGGCGGACGCGGCTCATGCTCGTTCTTCCCGCCGAGCACTCGCCCGGTGTTGCCGTCGATGACCACGGCGGCCTCGGCCGTGACGTCGGGCAGCTCGAGCCGCAGCGGGGCGGGTGACGTAAGCGGCTCCGGCGTGACGGGAACGCAGGTGGGGGTGGGCGTCGGCTGCGCGCCGGAGGAAGGGCCCGGCCGAAGCTCGATCAGGAGCGCCAGGGCCAGGACGATACACGCCCCGGCGATGGTCGCCCGGACGAGGTCCGCTCTGCGCCCACGGCCCAAGGGCCGTTGCCGCATGCGAGGATGCGCCTGAAGCCGAACGCGAGGTCAGCATAGCGGGCCGGCGGCGGCGTCGGCAACGGCCGCGCCGGCCCGGCGTCGCTTACGGGCGCCAGATGGGCGGCCGCGGCGGCGGAAGCGGACCGCCGCCCCCGCCCGGTCCCCGGCGCGGGCCGCTCTGCCCGGGCCCTCCGGGTCCCCTGCGAGGACCGCGATCCTGGCCGCGGCGTTCGGGTCCTCCGCGCCGGCCGTTGCCCCCGCGCGGGCCACGCTCGGCCATCCCGCCGCGCCGAGACGGACCTTCGCGGCGCTCGCGGCCAGCCTCGAGGGCGCGCTCGGGCACCTTGCCGGGCTCCGCACCCTCGAGCACCGCCCTCCGCGAGAGGTTGATCCGGCCGAGGCTGTCGATCTCGGTCACCATCACCATGACCTCGTCGCCCACCTTGACCACGTCCTCGACGCTGGGCACCCGGTAGTCGGCGAGCTCGCTGATGTGGATGAGGCCTTCCTTGCCCGGCAGGATCTCCGCGAAGGCGCCGAAGCTCATGAGCCGCGTGATCCGCCCCGTGTAGATCTGGCCCACTTCGACGTCGCGGGTCAGGCCCTCGATGATCTCGATCGCCTTCTGGGCCATCGCCGCGTCCGGCGAGCCGATGTACACCGAGCCGTCGTCCTCGATGTCGATGGTGCACTTCGTCTCGTCGATGATCGACCGGATGACCCTGCCGCCCGGGCCGATGACCGAGCCGATCTTGTCGGGCGGTATCTGGATGCGGTACATGCGCGGGGCGTACTGCGAGAGGTCGCGTCGCGGCTCGGGGATCGTCTCGCGAATCTTCTCGAGGATGAAGAGGCGCGCCTCCCGGGCCTGGCGCAGCGCCTCGTCCATGATGTCGAGCGTGATGCCCTTGATCTTGATGTCCATCTGCAGGGCGGTAATGCCCTGGGCGGTGCCGGCGACCTTGAAGTCCATATCGCCGAGCGCGTCCTCGAGCCCTGCGATATCCGTGAGCACGCGGTAAGAGCCGTCTTCGCCCATCACGAGGCCCATGGCGATGCCCGCCACCGGCGCCTTGATGGGCACGCCCGCGTCCATGAGCGACAGCGTCCCCGCGCACACGCTCGCCATCGAGGTCGAGCCGTTGCTCGACAGCACCTCGGACACGAGCCGGATGGTGTACGGGAACTCCTCCTCCGAAGGCACGACCGGCTCGAGCGCCCGCTCAGCGAGCGCGCCGTGTCCGATCTCGCGGCGTCCGGGCGCGCGGATGGGTCGCGCCTCGCCCACCGAGTACGGCGGGAAGTTGTAGTGGTGCAGGAACCGCTTCGTCTCTTCGGGAGACAGGGTGTCGAGCCGCTGCTCCTCGCCGATGCTCCCCAGCGTCGCGATGTTGAGCACCTGGGTCTGCCCGCGGGTGAACAGCCCCGAGCCGTGGGTGCGCGGAAGCAGCCCCACTTCACAGGAGATGGGCCGGATGTCCTTCGGGCCGCGCCCGTCGGGCCGCACCCCGCGCTCGAGGATGGACTGGCGGACCGTCTGCTTGACCACCTCGTCCAGCGCCATGCTGATCTCTTCGGCGCCGAAGATGTCGGCGAAGCGCTCCTTGAGCTCCTCGCGCCGCTGGTCGAGCCCGGTCTGCCGCTCTTCCTTGACGGCCGCGAGGATCTCCTCCAGGCGGCCCTCCATGGCCGCCGCCACTTCGTCCCGGACCTCGGGACGGACGCGCGGGGCTGCGAATTCGAGCTTCGGCTGCCCGATCTCGCGGATCATCTCTTCCTGCAGGTCGAGGAGGATCTGGTTCTGTTGCTGGCCGAACTCGATGGCGCCCAGCATCAAGTCCTCGGGCACCTCTTTCGCCCCCGCCTCGACCATCATGATGGCGTCCCGCGTGCCGGCGACGACGAGGTCGAGCGAGCTCTCCTTGAGCTGCGAGAACGTCGGGTTCACGACGTACTGCCCGTCGATGTACCCCACGCGGACCGCGGCCACGGGCCCGTCGAAGGGGATGTTCGAGATGCACAGCGCCGCCGAGGCGCCGACGGTGCCCAGGACGTCGGGGTCGTGCTCGCGGTCGACGGAGAGTACGGTGATGATGATCTGGACGTCGTTACGGAAGCCTTTGGGGAAGAGCGGGCGGATGGGCCGGTCGGTGAGGCGGGCGGCCAGCACGCCCTCGGTCGATGGCCGGCCTTCGCGGCGGAAGAAGCTGCCCGGGATCTTCCCTGCGGCGTACAGCCGCTCTTCGTAATCGACCGTGAGCGGGAAGAAATCGATGCCCTCGCGGGGGCTGGCGCTCATGGTGGCGGTCACCAGGGCGACGGTGTCGCCGTAGCGGACGGTGACGGCGCCGTTGGCTTGCCCGGCGAGCTTGCCGGTTTCGATGAGGAACGGCTTGCCGCCGAGAAGCCGCTCAAATGTTCGTGGCGTGGTGAGTTGCATGGTCAGTTCTGGCACCTCCGTGTCGGTGAGGACCTCATGAACGATCCCTGTGGTATGCGCGCCTCGATGGGGATCGGCGCCTGATCCGGAGCTTCCGTGTCCTGCACCGGTTCCGTTTCCGTTCCGGGGGTTCGCTTCGTCGTTTCGCCTGCGCGTGGCAGGACGCCTGCCGGGCCTCGATGAGGGTATCCCGAATCGGCCGGGTCGTCCGAACCTTGGGCCCGTCGCGGAGACTCGCTCGTTCCCCTCTTCCTACCTTGTTATGGCGAAACCCGCCTTCTGGCGGGTTCGTGTGTTCGTCACTTTCGCAGTCCCAGCCGGCTGATGAGCTCCCGGTAGCGCTGGACGTCGTGTCGCGCGATGTACGCGAGCAACCGCCGGCGCTTGCCCACCATCTTCAACAGGCCGCGCTGGGAGTGATAGTCGTGCTTGTGCAGCTTCAGGTGCTCGGTCAGGCGGTTGATCCGCTCCGTGAGCACTGCGACCTGCACCTCCGCCGAGCCGGTGTCGGTCTCGTGCAGCCGGTATTCCTGAATCAGCGCGCTCTTGGCTTCTTTCGTCAGCATTACCCTTGCAGCGCGAGGTATGCTAAGGTTCTCCGTAATGTCGCGTTAGTCTAGCACGGCCCGCCGAACCGGCGCAATGCGAGGTTTCCCGCGTCCCCCGGCGCCCTCATCCGATGCACGAGGCTCATGAACCACGTCGCCGTCATCACCGATAGCACCGCCTGCATCCCCCCCGATGTGGCGCGAGCCTACGGCATCGACATCATCCCCCTCAACCTCGTGTTCGAGGGCCGGACCTACGTCGACGGCATGGACGACGACACCGCCGAGTTCTACCGCCTGCTGCGCAGCTCCCGCTCGCTGCCCACCACCGCCGCGCCCTCGCCCGGCGAGTACCTGCGCGCCATCCGCGAGCGCGCGAAGACGTCCAGCGCAGTGCTCTGCGTGACCGTGTCCGCGCAGTTCAGCGCGATGTACGACTCCGCGATGGCCGCCGCGCGCCTCGCCCGCGAGGAGCTCCCCGGCCTCGATGTGCGCGTCCTCGATTCGCGGAACGCGGCCATGGCGCAGGGCTTCGTCGTGCTCGAGGCCGCCCGCGCCGCCCGCGAAGGCGCCGACATCGACGCCTGCATCGCTCGCGCCGAGGCGCTCATGCCGAAAGTCGCCCTGCTCGTCGTGCTCGACACGCTCGAGTATCTGGCCCGCGGCGGCCGCGTCCCCCGGGTGGCCGCGTGGGCCTCGCACGTGCTTCAGGTGAAGCCCATCGTGCAGTTCAAGGAGCGGGACATCCGCCTCGTGGCCCGCACCCGAACGAAGGCGCGCGCCCTCCAGCGGCTGGCCGAGCTCCTCGCCGAGCGGACCGCCGGGGGCGGACGCCTCCACGTCTGCGTGCACCATGCGAACGCGCCCGACGACGCCGCCTTCCTCGCCGAGCGGGCGAAGGCCCTCGATCCCGTCGAACTCTACGTGAGCGAGTTTACGCAGGTGATGGGGGTCCACACGGGGCCCGGCCTCGTGGGGTACGCCTTCTACACCGAGTGACGCCCCGGGTCACGCGGCCGAAGCCAGCAGCGTCTCCAGCCGTTCGGGGTCTGCGCCCGGCGGCCCCACGACCGCCATGGACAGCGCCTCCTGCCGCACGATGCGCCCGGCGACCCGCCGCACGTCGTCGGGCGTGACCTCGCGGAGACGCTCGACCACTTCGTCGACCGGCTCGATCTCGCCGGTCATCAGCAGAGCCTCGCCGGCGCGCTGCGCCAGCGCCATCGTCGTCTCGAGCCCGAGCCGGAAGCTGCCGATGGTGTAATCCTTCGCCTTTTGCAGCTCGGCCTCCCCCACCGGCTCGTCCGCCAACCGGGCGAGCTCCTGCAGGATGACCGTCGTCGCCTCCTCGAGCTTGTCCGGGCTCACGCCCGCGCTGATGGACAGCACGCCGGTGTCGACGTACCGCGCGACGCCCGAGCCCACGGAGTACGCCAGGCCGCGCTTCTCGCGCACCTCCTTGAACAGCCGGCTGCTCATGCCCCGGCCCAGCACCGTGTTCATGATCATGAGGGCGTAGCGGTCGGGGTCCTGCCGGGCCAGCGCGCGCACGGCGATGCCGAGATTGGCCTGGGCGACGTCCCGCGTCTCGACGATGACCCGCTCGCGCGGCAGCTCGGCCGAGGCGGGCGGCACAGGCGGCGCCGGCCGCGCGGGGAGGTCGCCGAACAGACGCTCGGCGAGCCGAACGACCTCGTCATGAGCGGCGGCGCCGGCCACGCTCACGACCATGTTCGGCGGGGTGTACCAGGCGCGCACGTGGTCGACCATGTCCCGGCGAGTTAGCGACCCGACCGTCTCCAGCGAGCCGGCGATGGGCCAGCCGATGGGCTGGTCGCCGAAGCAGGCCTTCGCCAGCAGCTCCGACGCCCACGCCGCGGGCTGGTCGTGCGCCCGCTGAATCTCCGCCTGCACGACGGTGCGCTCGCGCTCGATCTCCTCCTCGCTCAGGGTCGCGTGCGCGATCATGTCGGCGAGCACGTCGACGGCGAGCTCGAGCCGGTC
>DATLZC010000279.1:0-3056 GCA_035574215.1 Dehalococcoidia bacterium
CTTCGCCACGAAGACGCTGGCGGAGTGGGGAGAGATCTTCGACCGCGAGAACGTGTGGTGGGCGCCGGTGAACACCATTCCCCAGGCGATCCAGGACCCGGTGGTGCGGCAATCGGGCGCCCTCCGCGAGGTCGCCGGCCCCGACGGCTCAGTCACGCTGGTGGCGACGCCGGCGGACTTTTACGAGACGCCGGTGGCCCCGCGCGGGTTGTCGCCGGAGCTGGGGCAGCATACGGAGGAGGTGCTCTTGGAGCTCGGATACGACTGGGAGCGCATCGTGGCGTTGAAGGAGCGCGGGGCGATCCCGTAGAGGCTTGCCTGCGCCACGCAATGGAGGTGCGCGTTCACCCACACGCCGCGAGCCGAATGGAAGAGCGCGGTGCGACGCTGGACGAAGTCGTGGAAACGGTACGGTCGGGCGAGCCGTTTCAGGCGAAGTACGGGCGCACTGGGTTTCGGAAAGCGTTTGCGGTTGAGGGCACTTGGGGCGGCAAAGAGTACACTGGAAAGGTCGTCGACGTGTACGCCGTGCGAGAAGGCGAGGACTGGCTTGTGATCACCGCGATCGTCAAGTATGTGGAATGACCATGAAGCTCACGTACGATCCGCGACATAACATCGCCTATATCCACCTGCGCGAGCGCACAGAGCCTGTGAGAACTGTCCAGGTGTCCGAAGAGCTCAACATCGATCTTGCGCCCGACGGTACCGTCTACGGGATTGAGCTGCTCAACGCGAATCGTCAGCTTCGAGAGCTCGATGACGGCAAGCTTGTCGTCGAGAACGAAGCCACGGGTGAAGTCGTCGAAGTAGGATGGCCTGACTCCTAGGACGCCGCGGCCTCGTGCGGTATGGGGGCCCGCGCGCAGCGGCCGCGGCGGCAGTAGTCCCTTCCCACGCGCGTGAGCGCCGCCTCCAAGTGGCGGAAGTCGTACCCGGCAACGGCGTTCGCGCTCCAGTACGCCCTCGCGTCGTCGATTCCCAGATGGGACGCCGCGAGCTTCGCGAGGTGGCCCAGCGGCGGATCGGCCTTCTCCCAGACGCCCCGCAGCTCCCGCAGGAAGATGCCCGCGGTTACCGGACCGACGCCGCGAGGCCATGAGACGCGCCACCAGGTCGTCGGGGTCGCGCGCCTCGTCGTGCAGGCGGTTGAGATCGCCGCCGTAGTCTGAGAGCAGCCGGCGGGCCGCTTCCTGCGTCTTGCGGCTCGTGATGCCGTCGTAGCGCACGTAATGCCCTTCTGCCATGATGTCCAGGAGCTCGCCGAAATCGGCGGCCGCGAGCGCCTGCGGTGTGTCGAGGCCGTGCCGCACGAACGCCCGGTACGTCCGCACCGCCACCGATTCCGTGATGCGCATGCCGAACAGCATGGACGCGAGAAACCAGCGGAAGAGCTCCCCGGGGTTGCGTTCCGCCAGGCGGATCCCCAGCTCCTCCGAGAACAGCCGGCCGTGTGTGGCCAGCAGACGCTCGAGGTCCGCGCGTCGCAGGCGGGGCGTCCGTTCCATTCCCTGATCCAGCATATGCCCGAACCGCAACCCCCTGCCGCCATCCTCTGGGACCTCGACGGCGTCCTCGTCGATTCCCGGGAGGCGCATCTCGAGGCCTGGCGCGCGCTGTGCGCCGAGACGGACCGCCCCTTTGACCGGGCGTACTTCGAGCGCACCTTCGGCCTGCGGAACGAGGACATCGTCAGCGGATACTGGACGGACGTCGGACCGGAGGGGCGGCTCCGGCTGGAGCGCCGCAAGGAGGAGCTGTTTCGCGAGCGCGCCGCCGGGCGGATTCGCGCGCTCCCGGGCGCGGTCGACCTGGTGCGCGAGGCGGCGCGGCGAGGGCTCCGGCAAGCCATCGTCTCGTCGACCCCACCCGAGAACATCGCGCTCGCGCTCCGGGCCATCGGGCTCGAAGGCGCCTTCGACGCCATCGTCTCCGGCGACGACGTGGCTCGCGGAAAGCCCGACCCCGAGGGCTATCTCCTCGCCGCGCGACGGCTCGGCGTCGATCCCCGGCGTTGCGTGGTCGTCGAGGACGCGCCGGCCGGCGTCGAGGCGGGCCGGCGTGCCGGCGCCAGGACCCTGGGCCTGGCGCGGGAACGCGAGCCCTCCGCGCTCGGCGCGGACGTCGTGGCGCGCGACCTGCGCGACGCGTCCGTGCGCCGGGCGCTGTTCGGCGAGTGACGTGGCCTTCATTGGTGGGGGATGGGTCGCCGTGGTACCGTAGCCGGCGCCCCATGGTTTGACGGCAGAAGGCCTGTCCCCACGCATAAGGGCAGGCTTCAGCCTGCCCGGGTGTCCCTTGCGCCACCCGCCACGCGGAAGGGGCCATGGTCATGCTGAGCCCGCCCGTGGCGGGCGAAGCATCTCTCGCCCCGTGGCGAACGATGCCCGTCGCGGGACCGCCTGCGTGGGTGAACGCGAGGGTTCGCCCAGGAGTGCGACGTTCGGGTGCGGGAAAGGAGACGCTTCGTCGGCCTACGGCCTCCTCAGCATGTCGCGAGGCGCCGGCGGGCGTCGCCCCCGACCCTGAAGGCCACCCTTCAGGGTGGCCTTCGACCCTTCGTCGGGGTACGGCGCGCGGGCCATGCGCCCTCGGCCACGCTGAAGCGTGGCCTTCATGTGTGGGTGAAGGTGGGGGTCGCCCCGTAGCCGGGGCACACGGCTTCCGGCCCTGTGTTCAACCGGCCACGCTGAAGCGACCCGGTTGACGAATGGGGGGCCTCACGGGTAGTGTCGCCTCACCGCACCGTTCACGCGATGGAGCGATCGATGGCCGAAGACCTGTGCTTTCTCCCGGCGTCCCGCCTCGTGGAGGAATATCGCGCGCGGAGGCTCTCCCCCGTCGAGGTAACGCGCGCTGTCCTCGACCGCATCGAGGCCCTGAATCCGACGCTCAACGCCTTCGTCACGCTGTGCCCGGAGGACGCCCTTCGGGACGCTCGCGCCTCCGAAGAGGCGTACCGGCGGGGTGAGCCTCGCGGACCGCTGGATGGCGTGCCCGTGTCCATCAAAGACCTCGTGGCGACGAAGGGCCTGCGCACCACCTTCGGGTCGCTG
>DATLZC010000280.1:0-5269 GCA_035574215.1 Dehalococcoidia bacterium
GCTGAGCTAACCGCCCGTCTCCGTCCTTCGGCGGGCGCCGCCCACCTCAGGCGCGGGCAGGGAACGCATCCGCTTCCCTTCGACGGCCACAGTATAGCAACGCCCTTCCGACCCCGCCAAGCGAATCCGAACCGGCGTTGACCCGCGCGCGCTCCCGCCGTACCGTGAGTCCGCGCAGGACACGGCCCCATGACACGCGACACCACGGTCATTCGCTTTCGGCGCCGCCCTCTCTGGCGGCGGCTCTACGACCGCTGGGGGATCGCGCCCGTCTACGTGGGTGCGGTCATCGCGCTGGTCCTCCTGCACGCGCTCCTGCGCCTGCTCTGAGCGCGGTCTATACTGCGCGCGTGAGCCCCGACGCCGTCCCGGCCGCCCTTCGCGTCGTCGCGCGCAACCTCGCCGCCGACGAGGCGTTCTCTATCCACGACGACGCGAAGGCCCGCGCCGCCGGGTACGCCGGCGGGCTGGTTACCGGCGTCACCATCCTGGGCTACGTCACCCGGGCGCTGGAGGAGCGCTTCGGGCGCGCCTGGCTCGCCCGCGGCCGCGTGTCCATCCGCTTCCGCCGGCCCGTGTACGACGGCCAGCCGCTCGATATCCGCCTTCCGGAGCGGGACGGCGCCCTCGCCATCGAGGTCTACGGGCCCGACGGCGAGCGTGCCGCGGAAGGCGCGGCCTCGCTCGCTCCGCCGACGACGCCGGAGGCGCGGCCCTGGCGCCGGATGATTCCGACGCCTCCTCCGGAGCGCGCCGCCGGCCGCCTCTTCAGGTACGAGGACCTGAAGCCGGGGCTCGACCTGGTGCCGCTGCCGGTGCGGCTGACGACGGACCTCGTGCGCCGCTGGACGGCGGAGATCGGCGACGAACAGCCCTGGTACGCCGAGACGCCGCCCCCGGTCCACCCGGCGCAGTTCGCCCGCATCCCCATCGAGCTGCTCCACCGGGCCATGGGCCGGCGGCCCACCATCCACGTCGCGTCCGAAATCGACTATCTGGCGGAGGCGCGCGCGGACCAGGAGTTCCTGACGTACGCCTACGTGCTCGAGACGTACGAACGCAAGGGGCAGGGCTACCTGGTGATCGACGCCCTCACGGTCGACGAAGGCGGCCGCGAGGTGGCCCGGCAGCGTTACACGAGCATCCAGCGCGTGCGCGGACTCGAAGGAGGTCAGTGAACCTCGTCGATGGTCCGCTCCATCATCCGGAGCGCCCGCTCGCGGAGCAGGCGGTGCTCCGGCCGCTCCAGCCCGGGGTCGGCCTCGAGGAGCCGCATCGCCTCCTCGCGAGCCAGCTCGATCGCCCGCACGTCCAGGAGATCGGCCATGCGCAGGTCGGGCATGCCCGCCTGTCGCGTCCCGAAGAACTCGCCGGGGCCGCGTAGCCGCAAGTCGGCCTCCGCCAGCTCGAAGCCGTTCGTGGTCGACGCCATGATGCGCAGCCGCTCCTGCGCTTCCTCTGACGGGTCGTCCGCCAGAAGGATGCAGTACGACGCTTCCGACCCCCGTCCGACGCGGCCGCGGAACTGATGGAGCTGCGCCAGCCCGAAGCGGTCCGCCCCCTCGACGAGCATTACGGTGGCGTTCGGCACGTCGACCCCGACCTCCACCACGGCCGTCGAGACGAGAATGTCGACCTCGCGGTCGCGGAAGCGGCGCATCGCCTCGTCCTTCTCCCGCGCGCTCATGCGGCCGTGGAGCAGCGCCAGCGCCAGGTCGGGGAAGACCTCGCGGCGAAGGCGCTCGAACTCCGCCGTCGCGGCGCGCGCCTGGAGCGCCT
This sequence comes from Dehalococcoidia bacterium, assembly GCA_035574215.1. Lineage (GTDB taxonomy): Bacteria > Chloroflexota > Dehalococcoidia > DSTF01 > JACRBR01 > DATLZC01. Next base: position 1,780 of record DATLZC010000280.1, read on the forward strand.
CCGATTCCTCGACCAGCGGACAGATGATGAACGCCTGCCGTCCCTTCGCCACCTCCCGCCGGACGAAGTCGTAGGCTTCGTGGCGCCGTTCGGGCGGCTTCCATTCGGTGCGCACGGGCTGGCGGCCCGGCGGCATCTCATCGATCACGGAGACGTCGAGGTCGCCGTACAGCGTGAGCGCCAGCGTGCGCGGAATGGGCGTCGCCGTCATCACCAGCATGTGGGCGGCTCGGCTGCCGCGACCCCTGAGCGCCGCTCGCTGCATCACCCCGAAGCGATGCTGCTCGTCCACGATTGCGAGGCCCAGCTTCGGCAGCGTCACCCCTTCCTGAATCAGGGCGTGTGTCCCCACGACGATGTCGGCCTGGCCCGACGCCGCGGCCTCGTGCACGCGCGTCCGTTCGGACGCCGTCAGCGATCCCGCGAGATAGGCGATGACGATGGGCCGCGGCAGATACGGCGGCGAGGCCGTGAAGAGCGGCCCTTCGCCCCCGCCGGCGTGTAACACCGAACGGAGCGTCCGGAGATGCTGCGCGGCGAGGATCTCCGTCGGGGCCATCATCGCCCCCTGGTATCCGTTGGCCACCGCCGCCAGCAGCGCGGCCGTCGCCACGACCGTCTTCCCCGAGCCCACGTCGCCCTCCAGCAGGCGGCTCATGGGTCGCTCGCCGTCCATGTCCCGCAAGATCGCGTCCAGACAGCGCCGCTGCGCCTGTGTGAGGGCGTACGGAAGCGACGCCAGAAAGCCCTCGAGCACGGCCTCGGGCATCGGCAGGCGTGGCGCCGGCGCCGACTCCTGGAACGCCTTTCGGCGCATGAGCACCGCGAGCTGGATCGAGAGCAGCTCCTCGAACGCGAGGCGGCGTCGCGCGATCGCCAGCGCCTCGGTGGACTCGGGGAAATGCGCCTGCCGGATGGCCTCCGGCGCCTCCGGAAAGCCGTAGCGCTCGCGGAGCTCCTCAGGCAGCGTCTCGGGGACGAACCGCGCGAAACGCTCGACCGCTTCGCGCACGACGCGCCGCACCGTTCTTCCGGAGAGCCCTTCGGTCAGGGGATAGACCGGCGCGAGCCGGCCGACGTGCGTGAGGTCATCCGACCAGAGCTCCCACTCGGGGTTCTCGAACGTGGGGCGTCCCTGGTACAGCGAGACCTTCCCCGCGAGCACGACCTCGGTGTTGGGCTTGAGCTGGCGCGCGACGTAGGGCTGGTTGAACCAGACGACGCGCATCATCCCGGAGTCGTCGCCCACCGTAGCCTCGGTTCCCTTGCGGCCGCGGCCGATGACCCGCTCCGTGGCGCTCCATACCCGCACCCTCACGACCTGCTCCTGCCCGATGCGGAGGTCGCGAATCTTGACGATGCTGGCGTAATCGTTGTACCGGCGGGGGAAGAACGTGAGGAGATCGCCGACGGTTCGCACGCCGAGCCGTTCGAAGCGAGCCTCCAGCGCCGCACTCACGCCCCGCACCGCACGAACGGGCAGGTCGAGGGGATGTCCGCCGGCGTCCGAGGGCGGACCGGCGTCGGCGCGAGCCGTCCGCCGAGCTTCGCCGCGTCCGTCGTCAGGCGCGTCGAGCGCCTGCAGCACCTCGCGCACCCAGCGCTCGCGGGCGCGAGGGTCCAGGCTGCGATACCCCCGCGCCAGCCGCAGCCGCGAGCGGACTGCGGGCCGGAGCGCGCCTCCTCGCAGCACAGTCGCGAGGAACCGGTCGAGTCCCCCGACGACGGCGCTGTCGGCGTAGCCCTTCGCGCGCTCGAGCTCGAGGACCTTGCGCAGCTCGCGCTCTCCGGGAGCGGAGGTCGGCCTTCGTGGCCCGCGCGCGGGGAACGCCATCGTCACTCCATCGACAGGATGTAGGGATAGTGCGGCTGGTCGCCGCGCACGACCTCGACCTCGAGCTGCGGGTAGCGCTCGCCCAGCCGCTCCGCCAGCGAGCGCGCCTCCTCGTCCGAGACGCCCTCTCCGGCGAACAGCGTCAGCAGCGTCGCGTCCTGCGTCGCCATCTGGCGCACCGCCTCGAAAACGGCGTCTTCGACCGAGTCCGCGACCACCGTGAGCTCCCCCTGCACGAGAGCGATGGGCTGTCCGGCCCGAATCCGCCGTCCCCGGTGCGAGGTCTCGCGCGCGGCTAGCGTCACCTCCGCCCAGCGCACCGACGCCGCCGCTTCGGCCATCCGGCGCGCGTTCGTCTCGTCATCAGCGTCGGGATCCAGCGCCATGGCGGCGGCGATGCCCTCCGGCACCGACCGCGTGGGGATGATATGGACTCGCTTCGACGACTGCGCCGCCGCTTGACGGGCGACCAGCTCGACGTTCTTGTTGTCGGGCAGCACGAACACGCGGTCCTCGGGACAGCTCTCGATGGCCTCCAGGACCTCGCGCGTGCTCGGGTTCATGGTCGGCCCGCCGGGAACGACGCGGCGCACCCCGACGCTGCGCAGGGCTTCCTCGAGGCCGGCTCCCCGGGCGACAGCGACGATGGCGACGCCAGTCTCCGCTGTCTCGGCGCGCTCCCCCTCGACGAAGCGGTGGAGCTGCGCATCCATGTCGTCGACCTTGACGTCGGTGACGTCGCCCAGGGCGCGCCCGAAGGCGAGCGCGCGTTCGGGCTCGCTCGCGTGCACGTGGACCCGGAGCAGGTCGTGATTCCCGACCACCAACACCGACTCACCGACCGCGTTCAGCTCGCGTTCGAGCCGCGCGCGGTCGAGCCCCTGGCCCCGCACGAGGAATTCGACGCAGTAGCCCACGGGGTGTCCGTCGTGCTGGCGGGCGAGGAGCGCCGCCGCGGCCACATGGCTCGCATCGGCCTCCGGCAGCGCTGGCTCGTCGGGCAGCGGCTCGCCCCGCAGAGCGCGCAGCGCGCCGTCGAGGAGCACAGAGAGACCCTTTCCCCCCGCGTCGACGACGCCGGCTTCCTTCAGCGCCGGGAGAAGCTCCGGTGTGCGTTCGACCGCCTCGGCCGCGGCGCGCACGGTCGCCTCGAGGGCGGCTTCCGGGTCGTCCGCGGCGTGTCGCCTGGCTGCGCCCGCGGCCTCGCGGACCACAGTCAACATCGTGCCCTCCCGGGGCGCGCTGACCGCTTCGTAGGCGTACCGCGCGCCGAGCTCGAGCGCCGCGGCGAGCGTCTCCGCATCGAGCGTGTCGCGACTCGACGCGGCGCGGGCGAACCCGCGAAGGATCTGCGAGAGGATGACGCCGGAATTGCCCCGCGCGCCCATAAGGGCGCCTCTGGCGAGGGCCTCGAGCGTCTCCCCGACAGCGTCCGAGGGCGCCTGCTCGGCCTCCGCCAGGGCGGCCCGCATCGTGAGATACAGGTTCGTGCCGGTGTCGCCATCGGGGACGGGAAAGACGTTGATGGCGTTGAGGGCGTCGATGTGCCGCTGGAGGAAGGCGGTCGCGCCCCGGAGGATGTCCAGCAGTTGGCGGGCGGTGAGGGCGTTCAGCGTTGGCGTCCTGTCCGCGCGCTGCGGGCCGGGCGAGACGGGC
>DATLZC010000281.1:0-3850 GCA_035574215.1 Dehalococcoidia bacterium
GAATTCGCCGGCGAGGTACTTCCGCATGGCCTCGTTCTCGTAGCCGGGCCGGAAGCCCTTGGCCGCAGGACTCCAGAGCCCCTGCCCGTCGATACCGCCGGGCTCGGCTCGCTCGATCTTCACAAAGCTCTCTTTGGGCGCGCCGACGGTGCAGTGCACGTCCGCTTCGAAGCCGGTGTGGATCACCTGGCCGGCGGCGTCTTTGCGGACCAGGCTGTCCGTCATCAACGTGGGGCGCAGCCACGCCCGCGTGATGGACTGGTGGCTTCCGTAGCGGTAGCCCGCCTGGTAGTTCGTCCGCGGGTTCTTCGCGAGGCCGTCGGGCCGCGTCTCGTGGCCCTCGACGCTCCCGTGCGTCGCGATGTAGAAGTGGAACCACGCCCGTCCGAACCCTCGGGCGATGCTCGGGTAGTAGCGCACGCGCACCAGCCACCGGGTCACCTTGTAGTCGTCCGGCCGTTCTTCGTGGCCGACGAAGGGCCGGTCCGAGGGGTCGCCGTCGCACCACACGTAGTCACCGTCTTCGAGCCCCAGCTCCCTCGCGTCCTCGGGGTTCAAGTCGATGTAGCCCTCGCCGATCCAGGGCTTTCGCTTGTCGTGGCGGTAGAAGTCGCCGAAGGGCCCCCAGAAGACGACGTCGAGGTCGCTCCCGCCGGCGGTCGAATGGCAGGCGTGGCGGTACTTGGGTGTGATGAGCACGTGGGTGAAGCCCTGGCTGCGTAGCGGGTGTTCGCTCACGACGAGCTCCTGCGGCTTCAGGACCACGTTGCGCACCTGGCGCACCTCGACGCTCAAGTCGTCCTTCGACAGGCCGTACGCCTCGGGGCCCTGCGGCCGGATGGCGGGATGTGGGCTGGCGAGGATGACATTGGGCTCGTGGTGGGTGCCGTCCACCGGCTCCCGGACGACGGGGAGGTTCTCGCCGTACTCGATGAATTCGTCCTCCTCGCGGTAGAACTCGAGCCGGCCCGACTTCGTGTACCAGGGCTTGCTTTCGTTGGTCTGCTCCCAGCCCATGACCTTCGGGCTGGTGCGGCTCATGAGGTAGAAGGGCGTGCCGTTGGCGCACGAGGCCTCGAGGTCCGCGAAGGTGTAGCCGCGGGTGTTGTTGCCTGCCCGGAAGATGCGGTTGATGTATACCTCGACCTGACCTTCGTGGACGAAGTGCCAGTAGTCGCGGAACCGGCGGTCGCCGGTCAGGTTCGCCAGCGCGGCGCCGATCCCCGCCCAGACTTCGACGTCGTCCTTGGTGGCGTAGATCCTCGGAAGGGGCGACCGAGGCCACGCCTGGAGGAACGGGTTCGTCACCGCCGCATAGATTTCGGGCGATTTCCGCTCGATCCAGCTATCGACGCCGAAGACGACGTCAGCGTACTCGCACGTCGCCGTCCAGAAGTAGTCGTTCGCCACGATCATCTCGATCTTGGGCAGGGTGTTGACGATGACGTTGTGGGCCCACTTGGCGTTGCCCAGGATGGAGTTGCTGTTGGCCCAGAACGTGGCCTTCGTCGGCGACGGCATGTGGGTCGAGCCGGTGAAGACCTTGTTCCCGACGCGGAGCGGGCGGTCGCCGTAGTTGTAGTAGTGCGCCGACTCGCCTTTGACGTAGCCCTTCTGGCGGGGCATGACCGTGGGATCGAGCTCGATGTCGAAGGGGTCTTCGCGCAGGTACGGGGCCATCGCGAAGAGGGCGAGGCGGTAGTTGCCGGCGTAGCTACCCACCGTCCCGCCGAAGTGGCCGATGTTGTTGGTCAGTGCGGCCACGAGGAAGATGGCCCGGTCCTTCAGGTCGTTGTTGAAGAAGTGGTTCGGGCCCATCCCCTCGACGAACAGGGTCGCGCCTTTGTTGGCGGCGATCTCCCGAGCCAGGTTCACGATGGCCTCTTTGGGGGCGAGGGTGTCCTTCGAGATCGTGTCGGGGTCGCACGAATCGACCAGGTACTGTTTCACCAGGTCGAACACCGGCCGCGCCTGGACCCGCTCGCCGCTGGCGAGCGTGATCTCGAAGGTTCCTTCGAGCGCCGGGTCCCAACCCTGGCGCTGCGAGAATTCGCCCACCTGGTCGCGGGTCACGGGGCGAGGCTGGCCGCTCGCGGCGTCCCAGAGGACGAAGTCGTCCCACTCCCGCCGCAGCTCCTCGGGCACGTACTGGGCGTCCTGTTCGGCTGGAGGCGGCAGGGTGTCGCCTGCCTTGAAGGTCCGGGTCGTCGTGAGCGGCGCCGGCGCGTACCCGGGGATGACGTCCCGAGCGCGCAGCATCTTCAGGTTGTCCATCCGCACCAGCAGCGGCAGGTCGGTGAAGTGCTTGACGAACGCCTCGTCGTACAGCTTTTCGGTGACGATGACATGCGCGAGGCCCATGGCCAGCGCCGTGTCGTGACCGGGCCGGATGACTACGATCTCGTCAGCCTTGGAGGCGGCGGACTGATACTCGGGCGCGATGACCACCACTCGGGCGCCGTGGAGGCGGGCCTCGGTGAGCCAGTGGCCGTCGGGCATCTTGGTGGCGATCCAGTTCTTGCCCCAGAGCGTGATGAGCTTGGCGTTCTCGGCCGTGTACAGGTCGAAGTCGCACGTCTGCTGCCCCGTGACCATGGGGTGACCGGGCGGGAGGTCTGTGTGCCAGGAGTAGCTGTCCCAGTGGCGGCCTCCCTTGGCCTGGTCCGGGCCCACGCCGCGCACGTGCGCGTCCAGCAGCGCCAGCATGTTCGAGAACCGGTACGTGCCGGCCACGCGGATGGGACCGAGGAGGGGCATCCCGCCGCGGGCTTTGATCGTTCGCGTTCCGGCGCCGTCCAGGGTCTCGATCATCGCCGGGTCGTATCCCTGCTTCTCGAGGCGGGCCTTGCCTTCCTCGCCGCTGTACGTCTCGACGATGTTCACGAGCGCTTTGGCGACGAGCTCGAAGGCCTCGTCCCAGGGAACGGCGACGAACGGTTCCTTGCCGCGATTCTCGAAGTACTTCCGTTCAGGAAGCCCGGTCTCGGGGTCGCGGGGGAAACCCGCCTCGACCCATTCCTTGAATCCCTGACGGATCATGGGGCCCTTCACGCGGCGATCCGAATAGAACCGCCGGATGTACGAGAGCCCGCTGATGCACGCGCGCGGGTCCCATCGCGAGGACGCCCGGTTCCCGTAGGCGTCGGTCGCCTTCCCGTAGCCGAAGCTGGGGTCGGCGTACACGACGACGCCGTTCTTCACGTTCGCCTTCAACAAGCAGCCGTGCGTATCGTTCGGCGCGCAGAGGTAGTGGAACTGCGAGTCCGGCGTGTACAGGTCTCGGTAGACCTTCTCCCAGTCGCGGTCCGGGTACGACTCCAGAGGGTTCTGCCCCTGCTGGAGTGGGCGGAGCAGAGAGAAGCCGAAGAGCGGCCGGTCGGGCGCCGTGGATCCGGCGAGGCCGGCCGCCAGCGCAGGAAAGGCGGCGAACAGTTGTCGTCGGGTGAATCGCGCTCGTTCGAGCGGCGGGCGTTCGACATCCATCGCGGCATGCCCCTTCCCGTATTCGGGTGTGGTGTACCTGGCGTGTCAGGGCATACTGTGGTGCCGCGGCGCGACCGTTCCTAGGTCCGAACTGCCCGCGGCGCTGGGCCGTTTGTACCATCTGTCACAATCTCGTTCAGAGGACGTGCGGCCTGAGCGGGATGATACGAACGGCCCATATCCGAGGTGGGGAGCGACGCGCAGTCCCCCCGAGAAAGACCGTTGGCTCGGCGAGGCGTCGGGGGAAAAGAAAAGGCGCGCGGGCTTGCCGCGCGCCTGTGCGCTTCGTGGAGCGGAAGACGGGATTCGAACCCGCGACCCCCTCCTTGGCAAGGAGGTGCTCTACCGCTGAGCCACTTCCGCTCGT
>DATLZC010000282.1:0-3815 GCA_035574215.1 Dehalococcoidia bacterium
TCTCAAAGTTTCGGGAGGCCGGACACAACCCGGAGTGCGCGCTGTGTGGGAGCCGCCTCCCGCCTTGAGGCTCATCGGCATCGGCTGGTACTTTGTCCTCGTGGTCGTCGGCGGTCTGGTCGGCGGCTTCTTTTTGGACAAAGCGCTGGACACGCGGCCGCTCTTCATCCTGCTCGGACTGGTGGCCGGGCTGGGACTCGGGCTTTTCGGCGGATATACGTTCTTGACGGACGTGCTGCGACAGCAACCGACGTACCGGAGGAAGCAGCGTGACGACGCGTAGGTTGACCCTCTGGGCCACCCTGCTGGTCATCTTCGCCATCTTCGCCGGCACGTTCTTCTTCCTTCGTTCCCCCATCCCCGTCATCGAGATCAAGGCCGAGCCCCTCGTCGACCTCGGGCCCATCACCATCACCAACACGCTCTTCACCTCGTGGGTGGTGATGCTCACGCTCTTCGCCGTCGTCTTCTGGTTCACCCGGCGCCTCGAACCGGTGCCGCGAGGCCGTCAGAACGTCATCGAGGCCATCATCGAGGTCATCTACAACCTCATCGTGAACGTCGCCGGCGAGAAGAACGGCCGCCGCTTCTTCCCGGTCGTGGCGACGTTCCTCATCTACATCACGTTCGCGAACTGGATGGCGCTTCTGCCCATCTTCAACGCCATCGGGTACTTCGAGCCCCTCGAACCCGAGCACAAGCTCCTGGAACGCACGGCGGCGTTCGACAAGGTCGGCGGGCTGTACGTGATCATGCCCGGCGCCAAGACCATCGACATCGAGGGCGAGGTCGACGAAGCCGCCTGCGCGGGCCTCGAAGGCGCGGAGCACGAGGAGTGCATCGTCCACGAGCGCGAGAAGCTCATCGAGGCCAGCCTGGTCAACGACGAGGGCGAGCCGAAGCTGGCCGAGGGCGAACAGGCCGGTGTGCTGGTGCCGTTCTTCCGCAGCATCAACACCGACTTGATGACGCCGGCGTCGTTCGCCATTATGTCGGCCATCTTCGTCGAGTTCTGGGGGATCAGCACGCTCGGGTTCCTCACGTACGGCAGTAAGTTCTTCAACTTCGGCCGCCTCGTCCGGGGCCTGACGTCGTTCAACCCGGGCGAGCTGTTCAACGGGTTTATCGAGGCGTTCGTCGGCCTGCTGGAGCTGGCGGCGGAGCTGGCGCGGCTCGTCAGTTTCAGCTTCCGTCTCTTCGGCAACATGCTGGCGGGCGAGATTCTGCTTCTGGTGATGACGTTCCTGGTGCCGACGGTGGTGCCGCTGGCCTTCTACGGCCTCGAGGTGTTCGTCGGGCTGATCCAGGCGTTCATTTTCGGCATGCTGACGCTGGTGTTCGGCGTGATGGCGGTGTCCCCACCGCACGGCGAGGGGCATGGCGCGCACGAGGAGGCGCACGCGTCGGCGCACTGACGTTCGCGAACCGGCGGCCCGGGGCCGCTGAGACTGACAGGGAGGAAACATGGAGCTTCTGAGCGCACTTCCGCTACTGGTGGAGTTCACCGATGACACATTCCGGTTCCTGGGCGCCGGCCTGGCCATCGGCGTCGGCGGCTTCGCGCCCGCGCTGGCCATCGGTATGCTGGTAGGCCGGGCGATGGAGGCGCTGGGACGGAACCCGGAGGCGCAGCCCGCCATCCAGACCAACATGATCCTGGGCGTCGCCTTCGCCGAGGCCATCGCCATCTACGCCCTGGTGGTGGCCGTGATGATCGGCTTCGTCTTCTAGCGCCCGGTCGCGCAGACAACCGTCCCGCGGGCCCCGGCTCGCGTGACGCGCGAGGAGTCGTTATGTCACCAGTGGTGTTGGGCATCACGGACCTCGGGATCAACATCCCGGTCCTGATCGCGCAGCTCATCAACTTCACCATCCTGCTGGTGGTGCTGCGCGCCGTGCTCTACCGGCCCATCCTCCGCATGCTCGATGAGCGCCGCGCGCGCATCGAGGAGAGCCTGTCGGCGGCCGAGCGCATGAAGCGGCAGGCGGCGGAAGCGGACCGCCAGGTGCAGGAGCAGATCGAGCAGGCGCGCCGCGAGGGTCAGGCCCTCGTGGCCCAGGCGCAGGAGATCGCCGCGCGCATCCAGGCCGAGGCCCGCGAGCAGGCCCGCGCCGACGCCGAGGCCCTCCTGGCCCGCGCCCGCAGCGAGATCCAGCTCGAGCGTGACAACGCCATCGCGCAGCTCCGCAAGGAGTTCGCCGATGTCACCATCCGCGCCGCCGAGAAGGTCATCCGGCAGTCGCTGGACCGCGAGGCGCATCGCAAGCTCATCGAAGAGACCCTCGCGGAGTCGGCGCTTTCGGGCGACGGCGCCCGGAGGAACTAGCGCGCGATGATCCAGGACCCCGCGGCCCGGCGGTACGCGCAGGCGGTCTTCGCGCTCGCGGAGGAGCGAGAGGCGTTCGACGAGTGGCTGGAGGACCTCGGCGCCCTCGCCGAGGCTTTCTCCGAGCCCGTCGTGGCGCGCGCGCTGGCGAGCCAGCGCATCCCGCCCGAGCGGAAGGAGGCGTTGATCCGCCAGGCCGCGCCCGATCTGCGGCCGCTGTCGTGGAACCTGGTTCGGCTGCTCATCCGCAAGAACCGCCTCCACCTGCTGCCGCAGATCGCCGAGGCCCTGCGGGAGCTGGTCGACGAGCGCCGGGGCGTCGCGAAGGCGGTCGTGACCACGGCGGTGCCGCTGGACGAAGCGGACCGCCAGCGCGTCGCCGAGCGCTTGAGCCAGATCACCGGGAAGCAGGTGGTGGTGGAAGCGCGCGTCGACGAGTCCATCATGGGCGGCCTGGTGGCGCGCATCGGCGACCGGCTCATCGACGGCTCCACGCGGACGAAGTTGCTCGCGCTTCGCGCGGCGCTCGAGGGGAAGGAGCGGTAGCCGGCGCGGCGAGCGCGCTCGAGGCGGAGGGAGCGTGACGGCTCCCCACTGGAGGAAGATATGGCGGTCAGGCCCGAAGAAATCGCGTCCATCCTGAAACAACAGATCGAGACGTTCGGCGCCGAGGTGCAGGACGTCAACGTCGGCACGGTCATCGAGGCCGGCGACGGCATCGCCCGCGTGCACGGGCTGCGCAACGTCATGGCGTCCGAGCTCGTGCAGTTCCAGAACGGCGTCATGGGGCTGGCGCTCAACCTCGAGGAGGAGAGCGTCGGCGTCATGATCATGGGCGACTACTCCGACATCAAAGAGGGCGACGAGGTTCGCTCCACCGGACGCATCGCGGAGGTTCCGGTGGGCGATGGCCTCATCGGCCGCGTCATCGACCCGCTGGGGAACCCGCTGGACGGCAAGGGGCCCATCCCGTACACGAAGACGCGCCCCGTCGAGCGCATCGCGCCCGACGTGACCAAGCGCAAGTCCGTCGACACGCCGGTGCAGACCGGCATCAAGGCCATCGACGGCATGATTCCCATCGGGCGCGGCCAGCGGGAGCTCATCATCGGCGACCGCTCGACGGGCAAGACCACCATCGCCATCGACACCATCATCAATCAAAAAGGCGGCGACCTGCTCTGCATCTACGTCGCCATCGGACAGAAGGCGCAGAAGGTGGCCCAGATCGTGGGCCTCCTCGAGGAGCGAGGCGCCATGGAGCACACCGTCGTCGTGTCGGCGACGGCGTCGGAATCGGCGGCGCTGCAGTACCTCGCGCCGTACGCGGGCTGCGCCATCGGCGAAGAGTGGATGGAGCAGGGGAAGGACGTCCTCATCGTGTACGACGACCTGTCGAAGCACGCGTGGGCGTACCGGCAGGTGTCGCTGCTGCTGCGCCGGCCCCCCGGCCGCGAAGCCTACCCTGGCGACGTGTTCTACCTGCAC
>DATLZC010000283.1:0-11172 GCA_035574215.1 Dehalococcoidia bacterium
TCCCGCCTGCACGTACGCCAGCGCCCGGATGCCGTCGAGCTTGGGTTCGAACCACCAGTCCGGGTGAGAGAACGGTCCGGGCGCCAGCGAGGCGAGCATCGGCGAGAGCTTCTCGGGAATCGGCGCCCGGCGAGCGCCGACCGCCTCCTGCGGGGCCCGGACCTCGTGCGCCGGCGCCTCGGGCAGGCGTCCGGCCTGCAGATCTTCGATGGTCCGCCCCGACCTGACGGATCGCCCGTCCGCCAGGGGGTCGCGGTCCCGCGATGCGAAGGCGTCGTCGTGCTTGATGAGCAGCCAATCGCGCTCGTGGCCGCTCATGCGCACGAGCGCCCACGACCCCTTCAGCTTCCGGCCTCGCAGCGTGAACGAGAGCTTCCCCTGCGCCAGCCCTTCGCGCATCCGGGCGTTCGCTGTCTCGGGGTCGTCGAACGCCAACCCGCCGTCGTCGGGCGAATACGTCCCGTCGTCCCAGACGATCACCTCGCCCGCGCCGTACTGGCCCGCAGGAATGATGCCCTCGAACGTCCCGTACTCGAACGGATGGTCCTCGACGTGGACGGCGAGCCGCTTCTCCCCCGGGTCCAGCGACGGACCTTTCGGCACCGACCAGGACGCGAGGACACCGTCGATCTCGAGGCGGAAGTCGTAGTGCAGCCGCCGGGCGCGGTGCTTTTGGACGACGAAGACGAGGGGCCCTCGCGGCGGTGCGACCTGAGCCGGCGGCGGTTCCGGGGTGCGATCGAATCGCCGCTTGCGTTCGTACTCTTCCAGCGGCGTGGCCATCGAATGGGGACGAGCGCTACGCCACGTCGCGGCGTCGCTTCTTGGCGCCGCCGCCGGCCGCGAGCTCGGCCTCCTTGCGCTTCATCGCCGCCTCGACGCTGGCCTGCAGCGCCGCCATCAGGTCGGTCACCTTCGCCTCGACCGGTGGCGGTGGGGCCACCACCTCCTGGCCCTGGATCTTCGCCTCGATGATCTCCATCAGGGCGGCGCGGTACTCGTCGCGGTACTTCGCCGGGTCGAACGGCTCGGCGAGCAGGTCGATGAGCTGATACGCCATGGCCAGCTCTCGCTCCGAGACCTCGACGGCCGGAAGCTCGACCCCGCGCTGCACCCGCAGCTCATCGGGGTAGTACAGCGTTTCGAGCATCAGCGTCCCGTCATACGGGCGGAGGGCGCACAGGCGCTCCTTGTTGCGGATGGCGATCTTGGCGATGGCGGTGAGCCCTTTGTCCTTCAGCGCCCGCATGAGGAGCGCGAACGGCTTGACCCCGGCCTCGTCCGGCTCGAGGTAGTAGCTCTTCTCGTAATAGACCGGATCGATCTCCTCTGCGCTGACGAAGGCGGTGAGCTCGATGACCCGCTGGCTGGGCAGGGGGAGCTTCTCGAAATCCTCGTCTGTGAGGACGACGTACTGATCCTTCGCGTACTCATATCCGCGGACGATCTCGTCCCACGGCACCTCGCGGTCGCACACCGGACACCAGCGCACCTGTTTCAGGCGGCTGTGACAGGTGGCGTGCAGTTGATTGAAGCTGATGTCCTTGCTTTCCGTCGCGACGAAGAGCTTGACAGGGATGCTCACCATCCCGAAGGTGATGAGCCCGTTCCAGATCGACCGGGGCATACAGCGCTCCCTTGCCTGGCGAGGCGTCCGTACGAGTATCGGTTCACCTCGGCGTTACCATCATACACCCGAGCGGACTTCGGGGCCGCCTCCGCGCCGAGCGATCAGTGCGCGGACGCCTCCGCGGGCTGCGCCCTCCGGATCGGAACCTCGACAATCACGGCGGCGCCATGCCCTGGCGCGCTCTCGATGCGCACGTCCCCGCCGAAGCTCGCGACCCTCGCCCGCATGTTCCGCAGGCCACGGTGGGCCTCGGAGCGCGGCGCATCGGGATCGAATCCGACACCGTCATCGCGGATCACCAGCGTGAGACGATCGCCGCGCCGCCTGAGCTCCGCCCTCACGGACGACGCGTTGGCGTGCTTCCGGATGTTGCTCAGCGCCTCCTGCGCCACGTGGAACACGGCGGCGCCGATGTCGTCATCGAGAGGCGGCGCCTCGGGGTCGACGTCGACGGACACCCGCAGCGCGGCGCTGGTGGCGAAGTCGTGCAGCAAGCGCTCGAGAGACCCCGCGAGGTCTCCCGAGTAGCGAGCCGGCTGGAGCCTGAAGATGTAGTCGCGGATGTCCTGGATCGTCTGGTTCAACTCGTCGATGGCCTGCTCGATGCGGCGGCGCGCCTGCGCCGGGTCGTCTTCCACCTCGAGCGCCGCCATCTCCAGTCCGAGGCCGACGGCGTAGATCGACTGAATGACGCCGTCGTGCAGGTCCATCGCGATCCGCTGGCGCTCCGCCTGCGTCTCCCGCTCGGCGAGCAAGCGCCGCCGCTCTTCCTCGAGAGCCTTTCGTTCGCTGATGTCCCGGATGATGCTCGTGACGAGCAGGCCGTCGGCCGTTTCCAGGGGGCTGAGGCTGATCTCGACGGGGACTTCGCTCCCGTCGCGGCGTCGCGCGCTCAGTTCGAGGCCGATGCCCATCGGCCGGGTAGCGGGGCGCTCCATGTAGCCCCGGCGGTGCGCCTCGTGCGCCTCCCGCAGCGCCTGGGGCACCAGCAGCTCCACCGGCTGGCCGACGAGCTCGTCGCGCGAATAGCCGAACAGGCGCTCGGCCTGCCGGTTCACGATCACGATGCGTCCTGAGGGGTCGACGATGACGATCGCGTCAGGCGCCGACTCCAGCAGGCTCCTGAAGGTGGCGTCACCGACCACGTGGCGACTCCCGAAACGGACGGTCGGCTGCGCTCGAACCTGTGCCTGCGTTCCGGACCCGGAACGTGGCCTCATTCTAGCCTCGACCGGCCGCAGCGCCAACGTTCGATACATGGCGACGACGACGCACGCGGCGGAAAATGGTCCCGGGCGGCCCTCAATGGCGGTCAGGGAGGCAGCCGCCAAAGGAGGAGGCGTCATGGACACGATGGAGCGGCGTCTCGAAGGAAAGACAATCGTCGTGCTGGCGGAGGACCTGTACGAGGACCTCGAGCTCTGGTATCCGACGCTTCGGCTGCGGGAAGAGGGTGCGACCGTCATCGTCGCCGGGACCGGCGCGCGCTCGTACCGCGGCAAGAACGGGTACCCGGTGGATGTGGACACCGCCGTCTCGAAGTTGTCGGCGTCCGATCTCGACGCCGTCATCGTGCCGGGAGGGTACGCGCCGGACCGTCTGCGGCGCTACCCGGAAGTGCTGGCGCTCGTGGGCGACGCCTACCGGCAGGGCAAGGTCATCGCGGCGATCTGCCACGCCCCGTGGGTGCTGATCTCCGCGGGGATCGTCAGGGGCAAGCGGGCCACCTGCTTTTTCGCCATCAAGGACGATTTGGTGAACGCGGGGGCGTTATACGAAGACGCGCCGGTCGTCGTCGACGGCACGCTCATCACGTCACGGCAGCCGTCGGATCTCGGCCACTTTTGCCGGGCCATCATCGCCGCGCTGGCAGGCGAACGTTAGCCCCCGCGGCGTTGCGCCTCTTCCACGGCGCGGCGGATGCGCTGTTCGATAGGCGTGAAGGGATTCGCGGTCCGCGCCAGCGACAACAGCCGTTCGAAGTTCTCGTATCCTGCCTCGCGCTCGGCCGACCACTGCAGGGCGAAGATCCCGGTGCGCACCTCTTCCATGATACGCAGCAGGTGCTGGCGGATGGGCTCTCGGTCGAGCGCTAGGCTGCGCATCATTCCCCCGAACTGACTGGTCCGCGAGTGAAGCTGCGACTGCTCGAAGAAACCCACGTCGGCCATAGCCTGGAAGGTCTGCGCCGCTTCGCCCGACAGGTACAGATCGAGCACCAGCGCTTCGGGCGGCAGACCCGCCTGCACTCCCACTTCGAGCATCAGCGCGATGGTGACGCCGACCAGCGAGCCGAAGCCCTGCTCGTGAAAGAGGTCGAGCACGGCCTCGTCGCGCGCTGAAAGCTCGAAGGCCCCGGCTCGCAGCGTGCCGATGCCTTTCGCGAGCCCCAGCAGCGTCGCCCACGCTCGCCCCGTCGCATCCTGCTCGACCGACACGTAGCTGTAGAAGCCCCGGCCCTGCCGATACAGCTCGCGCATCTGCCGTCCGATCATGCGCGGCGCGAGAAGCGAGACGTCGACGTCCGCGGGCGGCGAGATGCCTCCGAACGCGAGGTTGTATCCGGACGCGAACACCAGGGCGTCGCCCGGGCGAAGCGCCGGGGCGATCTCATCGCGGTAGACATCGGGGAGCGCTTCGTCGGGAAGCAGGAGCAGCAGCACATCCGCCGCCCGGGCGGCTTCGGCGACGCCACTCACCGGAAACCCGTCGGCGCCGGCCTGCGTCCACGTCTCGTCCTGGGCCGTTCCCACGATGATCTCGGTGACGCCGCTGTCGCGCAGGTTGAGGGCCTGCGCGCGGCCCTGGTTCCCGTACCCGATCACCGCGATCGTCCGTCCGCGCAGGGCGGCGACGTCGCCGTCCGCTTCCCCGAACACGCGCATCGATATCCGGTCGGTCATCCCCTTCCTCCTGTTCGCCCGGGCCGGCTCCGCGGACCCAGCGCCTGGTACAATTGTCGTGCACCAGCCTCTCAATGTCCCGCTCCGGCGCCACGGAGCCACTCGGTCATGGCCCGCCGTACGGGCGTCACAGAGCTGCCTCTCCACTACGGCTCCACGTCTCCCTGGCTGTTCGAGCGCATGAAGACGCTGGCGCGGCAGATCACGCTCGTGCTCGTAGAGGAGTTCGGGCCGCTGGAGGTCGTGCGCCGCCTCGCCGACCCGTTCTGGTTCCAGGCGTTCGGCTGCCTGCTCGGCTTCGACTGGCACTCTAGCGGCGTGACGACCGTGGTCTGCGGCGCGCTCAAAGAGGCGTTGCGCGACCTCGCAGCGGACACCGGCCTGTACGTCGTCGGCGGGAAGGGAAAGACATCTCGACGGACGCCCGACGAGCTGCTCGTCGTCGGGGAGCGCACGGGAGTCGACCCAAAGCCCCTGATTTACGCTTCGAGGATGGCCGCGAAGGTCGACAGCGCCGGCTTGCAGGACGGCTACCAGATCTACCACCACACGTTTATCTACACGCCCCACGGAGGCGACGGCGGCGCGTGGTGCGTAGTCCAGCAGGGCATGAATCCGGCCGTCCGGCTGGCGCGGCGGTATCACTGGCTCTCGACGGAGCTGCGCGACTTCGTCTGCGAGCCCCATACGGCGGTGTGCTGCGACCAACGCGGCGATGACGTGCTGAACATGGTCGCTCACGAGGCCGAGCGCGCCCGGGAGATGAGCGCGCGTCTCGCTGGCGAGCGGCCCGAGCTCGTCGCCCGGGACCTCGAGCGCCTGTCCGAGCTCCGCCTTCCCCGGCGGCATGCGACGCTGCTCTCCGATATCGACCCCGCGCGAATCAAGAAGATCCTGTTGAAGACGTACGAACGTCCGCCCCAGGACTTCGAGGCGCTCCTCGCGACGGAAGGCGTCGGCCCGAAGACCATCCGGGCGCTCGCGCTGGTTTCGGAGCTCATCTATGGCGCGCCGGCCAGCTTCCGGGACCCCGTGCGGTTCAGCTACGCCCACGGGGGCAAGGACGGCCATCCCTACCCCGTCGACCGCGAGACGTACGATCGGACGATCGAGACGCTGCGGACCGCCGTGGAACGGGCGCGGCGCCTGGGACGACGGGAGAAGCTCGACGCCCTTCGAAGGCTGGCGGTGTTCTGAGCGCTCGGGACGGCGCTGTTCCCCCTCGAGCCCCTGCCGGCGCATGCACCGGGCCGGAGCTCGCCAGCGCCGCCCCGCCTGGGGCATCCTATGATGAGGGGGCGACAACGCTTGTCGCGAATCAGGCCCTGAAGGGGACGACAACATCTGTCGTCGTCCGGTGGTATGCTAGCGCTGAGCATGGCTGCGGGTGACCAGTCGAAAACGAAGCGCCTCGTGCGGCTGCGCGATCTCCTTCTGGAGACGCCGGGCGGGCTTTCCACGTCCGAAATCGCCGCGCGCACCGGCACGCACATCCGCACGGTGCAGCGCGACCTGCGCGACCTCGAAGAGACGTTCGATATCGAGCTCGAACGCGTGGGGAGCCGCTACCGCATCCGCCATGAACAGAACCTGAGGCCGGTCGCGTTTACGCTCGACCAGGCCGTGGCGTTGTACCTGGCGACGCGCCTCTACCTGCGGCACTCCGAGTTTTCGAATCACGAGGGCGCCGAAGCCATGCGTCGGCTCGCCGCCGCCATGCCCGATTCCATCGCGGAGTTCATGCAACAGACGGCCGCGGACCTCGAGCGCCGTCCCCTCAGCACGAGGTACCGCGACGCGCTCCGCACCATCACCGACGCATGGGCGCGCCGCCGCGTCGTGCGCCTGTCGTATCAGTCGGCCCGCAGCTCCAGAGTGAAGCCAGTCGAGGTCGAGCCCTACTTCCTCGAGCCGGTGCCCACCAGCTCCTCGACGTACCTCGTCGGCCACTCCCGCACCCACGGGGAAGTCCGTGTATTCAAGATGGAGCGCGTCCACACGGCGCAGATTCTCGCGGAGACGTACGACATCCCTCCCGACATGACGCCCCAGAAGCTCCTGGGCCGCGCGTGGGGCATCGCGTTCAAGGAGGGGGCGCTCGGGGAGACCGTGACCGTGGTCCTCAGGTTCGACCCCTCCGCCGCCCGGCGCGTCATGGAGTCGCGATGGCACCCCTCAGAGCGCGTTCGCCGCCAGCCCGACGGGAGCGTGCGCTTCGAAGTGACGCTCGGCTCCACGATGGAGATCCTGCCGTGGATCCGATCGTGGGGCGACGCCGTCGAGGTGTTGGAACCGCCCGAGCTCCGCGCTCAAGTGGCGGAAGAAGCCCGCCGAACCGCCGCGCGGTACGGAGACCACCGTGTCTGATTCCCCGCCTCTCGATATCGAGGCGGCGCTCGACGCCATCGCCCGAGGGCGTGCCGCCGACCCGCTCGCTCCGGTGACGGTCATCGCCCCCTCGCACGTCGCGGCGCTGCAGCTCCGTCGCCGCCTCGCGGAGCGCGCCCCGTTCGCCGGGGTGCGCTTCGAGACGCTCCCGCGGCTCGCGGAGCTCATCGCCGCTGGCCGCTTGGCGGCGGAAGGACGCCGACCACTGGCGCGTCCCATCGCCGACTATCTGGCCGCCGAGGTCGCGCGCGAAGCGGAGGCGCCCTTCCGGCAGATTCGGGACCTGCCCGGATTCGCGACCACGCTGCGGGCCGTCTTCCGCCGCCTGCGCGCGGGCGACATCCGCAACCCCGACGACGTGGCCGTTCGCGACAATCCCCTGGCATTGAAGGAAGCGCTGCGCCTCTTCGGACGCTTTCTCGAGCGCACGGCGCCGTTCTACGACGCCGATGACCTGTACGACGCCGCGGCCGCCGCCATCCTCGAAGGCTCCAGCGCCGTCGCGGCCGAGCTCGGGGCCGTCTACGCGCTGCCGCCGGCGGCGCGCTCCGCCGGCGCAGACGCCCTCATCGCCGCCATCGGGGAGCGCGCGCCCACGTTCATTCGCGTGCAAGACGCGCCCGCGCGCGCCGAGATGCGCTTCGTGCTGGCGCCCGACCCGGCGTCCGAGGCTCGCGAGGTCGCGCGCGAGGTCCTGGCGGCGCTCGAAGAGGGCGTCGCCCTCCACGAGATCGCGGTGTTCCACGGCGCCGACCACACGTACCCGCGGCTCCTGCGGGAAGCGCTCGACGCCGCGGGTGTCCCCGCCGCGCCCAGCCCAGGCGTACCCCTCATCGAGACCGCCGCCGGCCGCGGCGTCATCGCGCTGCTCGCCCTGCCCTCGAGCGACTACTCGCGGGTAGCGGTGATGGACTTCTTCACCGTGGCGCCCCTGCGCGACCGCATTCCATCGTCCGACGGCGATCAGTTCGTTTTGCCGCACGTGTGGGACCGCGTGTCCCGCGACGCGGGCGTCACCCGCGGCCGCGAGCGTTGGCCGGAGCGGCTCGAGACGCACAGCCGCCTCCTCGACGACATCCTGGCGTCGCCGGACACCCAAGAACGCGAGCGGTACGCCCGCCGCCTCGAGTTCGAGCGCGACCAGGCGGACGCGCTGCGCGGCGTCGTCGAGCGGCTCGCCGCCCGTCTCGACACGCTCTCGTCGTCCCTTCCCGCCCGGCGATTCATCGAGGAGTTCAGCGCAATAGTTCGCGAATACTTCCGTCCGGACGCCCCCGGCCTCCCGGAGGTCGTGGACGCCATCGAGCAGCTCGGAACGATCGACGCCGTGGACGGGCGGTTCGATCTGGACACGTTCGCCCGGATGCTCCGCGTGAACCTCGAGGCGGCGTACACGCGCGAGATCCGCTTCGGCGAGGGCGTGCTCATCGCCGACTACCGTGCCGCCGCAGGGCTCCGCTTCCGGCGGGTGATCCTGTGCGGCGCGTACGAGGGCGTCCTCCCGGCGGGTCCGGGGCCCGACCCCTTGCTGGACGACGCCGTCTGGTCGCGCCTCCGGGAGGGCCATCCATTCATCGAAGACCGCGCCGCCCGTCTCCAGCAGGCTCGCGAAGCGGCCGACCGCGCCATCGCCAGCGCCAGCGAGCTTCTCGTATGGACGTGCCCGCTCTACGAGCCGGGAGGCACGCGCGAGTTCTACCCGTCTCCGCTCATGGTGGCCTACGCTCGCCAGCGCGACGCGGGGCTGGCCACGGCGTCCGATCTGCGGCAGGCGTCCTCACGCGACGGCTGGCTGCGCCGGGGCGCGTCCACGCTCACGCTCGCGCTGCGCGGCCCCGTGATCGACGAGGGCGAGCTGTCGCTCCGTCAAAGCGTCCTGCTCCGCCGTTCGGGCCGGGACGTCGACGCAGGACATCGGCTGTGGCGTCCCGTCACGATGCTGCGCGCCCGTCGCAGCGCCGACTTCACCGAGTGGGACGGGAATCTCCGGTCGCTCGGCGACCCCGCATGGCTCAGAGCCCCCGATCCGACCTCGCCCACGGCGCTCGAGCGCTACGCTCGGTGCGGCTTCCAGTTCCTGTGCCACACCCTCCTGGGCCTGAGATCGATCGAAGAGCCCGAGGACCGCGATCTCATGGACCCGCTGACGCGCGGCGACCTCATGCACCGGGTGCTGCAGCGGTTCTTCGAAGAGCTTCGCGGCGCGGGAAGACCCCGGGCTCGCGAGCCGTGGACCGGGGAGGACCGAAGCCGCCTTCTGGCCATTCTGGACGAGGAGCTCGACGCCGTCCGAAAGCGGGGCCAGACAGGTCTCGACGTGTACGGCGCGCACGAAGCCCGGACCCTCGCCACCGACCTGCAGGCCTTTCTCGACGAAGACGAGGCCTTTCGCGCCGCCACGGGCGCCGTGCCCTGCGCCTTCGAGGCGCCGCTGCCCGAGACCGACATCGGCGGCCTCCGGCTGCGTGGCTTCGTCGACCGCATCGACCGCGCTGACGACGGCCGTGCGTGGGTCATCGATTACAAGACGGGAAAGCCCGTTTCGTATCGCGACGTCAAGCCAGACCGCCCGTTCGGCGACGGCACGAAGCTTCAGCTCGCTGCGTACGCCCTCGCGATCCCGGACGCGCCCGTAGTCGAGGCCATCTACTGGTTCATCACGCACGCGGGTAACTTCGAACGCATCCGCGTGGCCGTGACCCCGCAGGTCCGCCAGCGCCTGCAGACGATCGTGAGGGCGATCGGGGCCGGCATCGCGCAGGGCGCGTTCCCTGCCGTGCCGGCGCCCGAAGGCAAGAGCGGCTGGGAGCACTGCCAGTGGTGCGAATTCGACCGCATCTGCTCCCGGCGCCGCGACGACGAGTTCGAGGAGAAACGCGGGCACGCCGACTTCCGGGCATGGCTCGCCGTCGGCGAGGCTGCGCGAGGGGACGGCTCGTGAACGACTTCGAGCGTCTCGAGGAAGAAGCCCGACGGCGCATCCGCGAGCGCCTCGACGACACGCTCTTCGTGGAGGCCGGCGCCGGCACGGGGAAGACGAGCGCCCTCGTCGACAGGGTCGTCGCCCTCGTACTGAACGGAACGCCCGTCGAGCGGATTGTCGCCATCACGTTCACGGAGAAGGCCGCGGCCGAGCTCCGCGAGCGCATCCGGACCGCGCTCGAGAAGGCGAACTGCAGCGACCCTCAGCACGAACAGCGAGTCGCCCGCGCCCTGGAGTCGCTGGATCGCGCCGAGTTCTCGACCATCCACTCCTTCTGTCACGGCGTCCTGCGCTCGTTCGCTGCTCAGGCCGGGGTCGACCCCTCGTTCGCCGTCGCCGACGAAGTCGCGGCGGAGCGCCGGTTCCAGGAGCGCTGGCGCCTCTATCTCGAGGGGCTCGCGTCAGATTCCGGCGCCGTCCAGGCCATCGACCGCGCGCTCCGGCTGGGGATGACCCCGAGGTCCTTCGAGGAGTTCGCGCGGGCCTTGCGCGAGCGTCTGGACCTCCTGCCGCTGGTGGAAAAGCTGGCGGGGGACCCGACTGACCCGGCGCAGCTGGATGTCGAAGCGCTCCGGCGCCGCCTCGACTCAGTAGCCTGGCGCGGCGTTCCCGAGGGCGACCTCCTGAGGCAGCGCTTCGAGGCGCTCGACCGCCTCCTCGGCCGGCTCGCCCGCCAGCCGGACGATCAAGACGCAATCCTCGCCACGCACGCAGACGCGTTCGCGCAACGCGTCGACAACCGGGGGAACCGGAACCACTGGGGCGGGCCGGAACAGATCGCCGAGGCTCGCGCGGCGGCGGGCGAGGTCATCGCGGCGCTCTCCGAGGCGCTCGAATCGCGCCGGCGGCAGGCGCTGGCGGGATTGCTGCCCATCGTCTGCCGTTTCCTGCGGGAGGACGCCGACGCGCGGGCGCGCGAGGGCATCATGGAATTCGACGACCTGATCCTTCGGGTCCGCGACCTCTTGTCCGCCGACCGCGAAGCTGTCGAGGCGCTCCGCCGCCGGTATGACGTCATGCTCATCGACGAGTTCCAGGACACCGACCCCCTGCAGGTCGAGATCGCTGTCGCCTTCGCGACGGACCCCGCGACCGGCCAACTCGAGCCGGGCCGCCTGTTCCTCGTAGGCGACCCGAAGCAATCCATCTACCGCTTCCGGCGGGCCGACATGGCCGTCTACGCCCGCACGAGGGAGCAATTCCAATCTAATGGCGGCCTGTTTCCCCGGCTGGTGATGAACCGTCGCTGCCGCCGTCCCATCGTCGAC
>DATLZC010000284.1:0-4052 GCA_035574215.1 Dehalococcoidia bacterium
GAACGAACCGCTTCGCTTTCCCGAGGGGTTTCTCTGGGGTTGCGCCACCTCCTCCCATCAGGTGGAGGGGAACAACACCAACAATCACTGGTGGGCCTGGGAACAGGAGCCCGGACGCATCCGCAACGGAGACGTCTCCGGCATCGCCTGCGACCACTACCGCCGGTTCGACGAGGACTTCGCGACCGCGCGGGCCTACGGCCACAACGCGGCCCGCATCTCCATCGAGTGGAGCCGCATCGAACCGGAGGAGGGGCGCTGGAACCGCAGCGAGGTCGACCACTACCGCCGGGTGCTGGAGTCGCTCCGAAGCCACGAGCTCACGCCGCTCGTGACGTTGCACCATTTCACGAATCCCCTGTGGTTTGAGCGGCTGGGCGGGTGGCTCTCGCCGCGCGCTCCGGACCTGCTCGCGCGGTATGCGGGCTTCATCGCTCGCGAGCTCGGCGACCTCGTCCCCATCTGGTGCACCATCAACGAGCCGTCGGTGGTCGCCTCCGCACAGTACATCGCGGGGGTTCATCCGCCGGGGCATCGGGACATCGGCGAGGCGATGACGGCCTCGCGGCATCTGTTGCTGGCCCATGCCCGCGCCTACCACGCCGTGAAGGAAGCCACCTCGCACCATCCCCTGGTCGGCCCGGTGCTGAACCTGTCGTATGTCCAGCCGGCGAACGCCGACGACCCGGCGGACGTGCGCGCCGCGCAAGGGGTCGACGGCTTCCTGCACGAGTTCTACCTCCGCAGCATCAGCGCGGGCGTCGTCGCGCGGCCCGTCGCCCGTCCGGAGGAGGAGCCCGCGCCCGAGGTCCGGGACACGTGGGACTTCATCGGCCTGAACTATTACAGCCGTAGCCTCATCAAGGCGGGCGAACAGGGACGCCCGTTCGGGTCCGTGCCCGAAGGCGCGGAGACCAGCCTCATGGGCTGGGAGGTCTATCCCGACGGCATCTATCACTGCCTCATGCGGCTCCGGCAGTACGGGAAGCCGATCTACATCACCGAGAACGGCACCTCCGTCCACGACGACCTCGATCGCAGGCGATACATCCTGCGGCACCTCGCGCGAGTGCATCGGGCGCTTCGAGACGGGGCGGACATTCGGGGCTACCTGCACTGGAGCTTCTGCGACAACTTCGAGTGGGCGGAGGGCTGGTATCAGAAATTCGGCCTGTGGGAACACGAGCCGGGCACCCTCGACCGGATCCCGCGCCCCAGCGCGGAGATGTTCCGGGACATCGCGCGCGCCAACGCCGTCACGCCCGACATCGTCGAGCGGTACGCGCCCGGCCTGGACCCGCAGACCTGAGGGGAGGCGTCCCATGAAGCTGCGAGGCAAGGTCGCCATCATCACAGGCGCCAGCCGGGGCATCGGCCGGTTCATGGCCATCGAGCTCGCCAAAGAAGGGTGCGACATCGTCGTCGCGGCGCGCACCGAAGAGGTCACCGACCCTAAGCTCCCGGGAACGATCTACTCGACGGCCGAGGAGCTGCGCGCGCTCGGGGTGCGCGCGCTGCCCGTGCGCACCGACGTCACCGACGAGACGAGCGTCGACGCCATGGTCCGCGAGACGCTGCGGGAGTTCGGGCGCATCGACGTGCTCATCAACAACGCCGGCATCATGACGCCGGGCCGCCTCATCGACCTGCCCCTCAAACGCTGGGACCTCATCTGGCGGGTGAACGTGCGCGGGGCCGTGGCCTGCTGTAAGGCCGTTCTGCCCACGATGATCGAGCAGCGCGACGGCGTCATCATCAACATCTCGTCGATCGCCGTCGACCGTCCGGGGGCGAGCAACATCCCGTATCGCATCACGAAGCGCGCGCTCCGCGACCTCGCCGAGGGGCTCGCCGAGGAGGTCAAGGAGCACAACATCCGGGTGTTCGCCCTGTCGCCGGAGGGGCTGGTGCTCACGCCGGGCACGCTGTATCACCGGCTCGACGAGCAGGCGCCGGCGGGCCCCTTCGTGGAGCCCCCGGAGGCCATGGGCCGGGCGGCCGTCTACCTGTGCTCGCCGGAGGCGGCCCCCCGGAGCGGCCAGCATTTCTACAGCCGCCAGCTCCTGCGCGAGATCGGCGCTCCCGTCTGAGCCGTTCGAACGCACGGAGCCGGCATGGTACAATGCGCCCGCTCTCGACCCCGCCCGAAGGGCGCGACGGGAGCTGGCGCGGAGGGCGGACGGCCCTCCCGTTTCGCGATCGGCCGCCGCGCCGGACGGACGCCAGATCCAGGCCGGGCCGCGCGGTCGCGGACCCGCACGAGGCGCATGCACGAACACCGGAGCCAGCACACCCCGGGGCCCTTCGACCAGATCCTCCAGACCGTACCGCCGGAGCGGCACGACCGTTCAGCCCTCATCATCGTCGGGGCCATCGTCGTCCTCGGGATCGTCCTGCTCATCCTCGTGCTCCCGCCGGTCTCCATCCTGCGAGGTGGCGGCGGAGGCGGCAGTGAGCCGGCGCCCGCGGACCGCATCACGACGGCCCGCCGCGACTCGCTTCCCGAGCTGCCCGACGGCATGGAAGCCGTCAGCCCGCTGTACGACGTTTCGGCGCCGCCGAACCTCCAGGGCGGGTTCACGCTCACCATCAAGCTCACGAAGCGTCTGCCAGCCGGAGCCACGGCGTCGTTCTACACCTACGATGATGGCTGGCGACGCCTCGCCGACGGCGCCGTTAGCGCCGACGGGATGACCGCAACGGTGGATCTTCCCCGGCTCCCGGGAAACGTCGCTGTCCTCCGACGTACGGAGCGCGCCCGCTCGGTCTTCGCCACCCTGCCCGCAGCGAACGAGGTCGACCCGAGGGTCGGCGGGGCCATCGACACCATCCAGCCGATGGATTACATCCTCGCGCCCGATGGACGCGTCGTGGGAGAGACGACGCCCCTACCGCCGGACACGCCCTACCGGGTCATCCCCGTCATCACGAACATCGATCCAGGCGCCATCGTCGCGCTGCTGCAGGACCCCGAGAGCCAGGCGGCGCACATCAACGAGATCGTGGCCCTCGTGCAGCGCTTCGGCTTCGCAGGGATCGACCTCAGCTATCGCCAGATCGACCCGGCGTATCGCGACGCCTTCAGCGCCTTCGCGACGACGCTCGCCGGCCGTCTCCACGCCGAGGGACGCGTCCTGGTGCTGTCCATCCCCATGCCGGTCGGCGCCGGAGCCGACGCCGAGACCTTCGGCTACGATTGGGAGGCGCTGGGCCGGCAGGCGGACATCCTGAAGATCGTCCCGCCCGACGACCAGAGCGCCTACCGTGATCAGGTCACCGCCGCCCTCGACTACATTGTGCAGCGGGTGGACCGCAAGAAGGTCTTGCTGGGGATGAGCAACGTGGCGTACGAAAAGGGCGCCGAGGGCATCCGGACCATGCCCATCGCCGAGGCGCTGGCGCTCGCTGCGACCGTCGAGCTCCGGCCGGCGCAGCCAGTCGCGCCCGACGCCGAAGTGACGCTGATCGGGGCGAACCTGGCGCGCGACGCGGGGGCGACCGGCCTGTACTGGGACGACGACGCCCTCGCGGTGACGTTCGGCTACCCCGGCGAATCCGGCAAGCGGACGGTATGGGTGTTCAACGCGTTCAGCGCGGCCTTCCGCATCGACATCGCGAGGCGGTACGGGCTGGGCGGCGTGTGGGTCGACAACGTGGGGGCGGCCTCGCGCGGGGCCGACATCTGGGCCGTGGTCCAACGCTACATCGACACCGGCGACGTCGATCTCGCGAAGCCCAACGCCGCCATGATGGCGCCCGAGTGGCGGGCGACGGCGGGCTCGCTCGGCGCGACGACGGGCGACACCGTGGTCTGGCGCGCTCCCGGCGAACCGGGGACCTACGAGGTCGCCCTCGTGGTCGGTGATGGCGTCGTGCGCGTGGGCCGTTCGTTCCCCGTAGAAGTCGAGCGAACGCGGGGCGCCGGCGGAAGCCCGGCCCCTTCGGGCGAACCGTGACCGGTGCGCGTCATCGCCGGGTCCGCCAAGGGACGAACCCTCAAGAGCCCGCGCGGCGGGCAGGTGCGTCCGACGTCCGACCTCGTCCGGGGGGCG
>DATLZC010000285.1:0-7539 GCA_035574215.1 Dehalococcoidia bacterium
ACAGCGGCGCCGCGCAGCACGACTTGCGGGAGCTGGTCGCGTAGGCCGCCAGGCCCCGCCTGGGCCGCCCTCATCCCCTCGCCATGACTCGCGATCTACCCGCCAATTCCGCAACCCGCCCACCAACGGCGATCAAGACACAGGCAGATCGCGGGATTGAAATTGCTCATCCGTCCGCGTACACTTTGCGTCCCCTGCTCAGTGTGGCCTGTGTCGCCACGGAGGCTGGAACCGTAGGAGAGCGGAGGTGCGGCAATGCGCAGGACTGTCGTCTCGCGAGGATGGCGAACACTCCTGGTCGCCTTGGCGATGTGGGGGGTTCTGCTCGCAGCGTCGATGTTTGTGACGAGTCGTGCAGCAAGCTCTCCCGCGGAAATCTCGATCGTCGGCTCTGGAGGCCCGTATCTCGTCGGCGCAACGTTCCAAGTCAGCACGACGCTTACAAAGTTCACCCCCACCGCACAACAGCCGAAGTGGGCCGGTTGGACGACGCAGGTCGCTTACGATACGACCGTTTTGCAGGCCGTAGCAGCTCAGCTGCCTTCCTCCGGCGCGCTTTGTGAGCCCTCCACATTCTGGGCCGCCTCACAGCTCGAGCCAACGGTGGTCGCCGGTTGCTTCGCCCAGAGCAAGACCGCGACCGGCGTGTTAGAGGTCGTGACGTTCAAGTGCGTGGCCGAGGGCACGAGCCCCCTCCATCTGGTTACGCTCTCGGAAGATCCCGCGCTAGGCACCACGATGTTCGACGAGAGCGCGGTCAATATTCCTACCGACCTTGTGGACGGTCCAACCGTCACGTGTGCGGGACCGGCGACGCCCACTGCGACCAGCACCCCTACCTCCACGCCTCCGCCTGCGAGCCCGACACCGACCTTTACCCCGACGGCGACGCCGACCCCGGCGCCCGCTGGCGTCCTGTGCGCGACGAACGTGGGTGGGCCGCCCACGCTGGGCAGCGACGTGGATTGTGACACCGACCTTCGGTTCGACGGTGTGCTCGGTGACGGGTGTGCCGACAGCGAGGACCTGAACCCGGACGACCCTTGGGGACAGGTATACACGGTGCCCGTGCCGGCCCTTCTAGCGGCGGCCGGCGGGCTGCGCGATAACTTCGTCACGATCCACGACGTGCAGGCAATCTTCGCGTACTTCAAGGCTGACGCGGTGGCGGGCTCTCCCGCGTACGAGCAAGACGCCAACAACAACGGCGTCAAGGACGGTTGGGAATATGACCGCCGCCTGCTCACCGGCGGGGCTTTGGGGCCACCTGACGGCACGATCACCATTCATGAAGTCCAGGTCGCGTTCGCGCAGTTCAAGACCAGCCGACACTGTTCCTCCGGCTACAACATGGTGAAGCCTCTCTGTACGACGAATGTGGGCGGTCCTCCGACGCTGGGGAACGGCATTGACTGCGACTTTGTGGAGAGCCTCGAGACGCCGTTCGAGGCCGTGCTCGGGGACGGCTGCGTCGATATCGAAGACACGGACCCCGACGACCCTTGGGGCCAGATCTATACCGTTCCCGCGCCGGCGCTTCTGTCTAATCCCGGTTCGTATCGCGACAATGCCGTGACCATCCACGACGTACAGGCCATTTTTGCGTATTTCCGGGCCGGCGCTGCGGTCGGTTCTGCCGAGTACGAGCAGGACCTCAACGGCAACGGCGTGAAGGATGGTTGGGAGTATGACCGCCGCCCGCTCCCGAGTGGTGGGCTCGGCCCTCCCGACGGGGCGGTCACCGCGCAGGACGCCCAGGCAGCGTTTGTGCAGTATCTGGACAATGTGCGCTGCTCCTCCGGGTACAACATGCGGAACACGCCCTGAGGAGCGCAGAACCGGCGCGGGCACACGCCTGGGTGGGTACGATCTGCCTCATTGAAAGGGTTACCGAACGGGGAGCGTTGCCTCAGAATGCGATCTCCGCTCGTTGGAGCGAGAAGGTGCCGCATCCCAGGGTTGCGACTGTTTCACGCGCTCTCAAGAATTTGCTGAGTCCGCAAACGAGGCGCGGCGTCCGGTTCCCCCGAGGACTTCTCCCGACGCCGTGAAGTGGAGAGGCGCTCCCCGACGGCCGAGGCTGCGCTGGGACGACTTCTCCTCGCGGCGACGGTGCCGTGTAGGCGATCTTCACGGCTGCGCGCCGGCGGCCTCGGGGGCGAAGCGCTCGAGCTCGGCGCGGTGCCGCGCGGCGCGCTCCGTCTCTCCGGCCAGTTCGTAGAACTCCGCGACGCCCCGCCGGATGTCCGCGTTGTACGGATCGAGGGCGACCGCCCGCTCGAGCAGGTCGAACACCTGCGCGCGGTCCGCCTCCCGCTCCATATTCGTGAGGCGGGCGCGCGCCTGCGCTTCTTGCAACAGGGACACCGCCGTCGGTTCGAACCGGCTGTTCACGGTCTCGTACGTATCCACGGCGTCCTCGAGGTAGGCCCGTCCGAGGAACACCCCGGCGTTCTGCTGGTTGGTCCCCAGGTCGAGGTAGTACTGCGGGAACAGGGGATTCCAGCGAACGGCCACCCGCCCCAGGTCGATGGCGCGCTGGATGTCGCCCGCGCGGGCCTGACGGGCGGCCTCACCCGCGCTCCAGTCGGCCACGACGAGCATCACGCCGAAGACCGCCATGGCGGCGGCCGCGGCGTAGCCCGCGCCCGCCTGCGGGGTGAGCCAGGCCGGCCACGAGGGCCGTCGCCACGCGTCCCTCTGTGGAGGTCTCGCCCCGACGGTTCCCAGCAGCGCGCCGGTGAGCAGCCAGGGAATCCATCCCGTCATCCCTTCACCGAAGGCGAAGAACACGGCGACGAAGTAGCCGACGAGCGCGGCGGCCATGGCGCCCGCATACCGTCTGTTCTCGGGCTCGAGGCCACGCCATCCCCGTGCCACCACCCACGCCACGCCCGCGAGGAACGCCAGCCACGCCAGAAGCCCCGGGAGGCCGACCCCGACCGCCAGGTCCAGAAACAGGTTGTGCGTGCTCTCCGGACGCACGTTCATGGCGTCGAAGCCGGGCTGATCCGGCGTCCTGTAGGCGGCGAACCGCTGGGAGAAGCCGTCGGGGCCCAGCCCGAGGACCGGATGGTCGGCGATCATGTCCAGCGACATCCTCCACAAGCCCAGCCGCTGCGACGGCGAGGTCTCGCTGATGTCGAACGTGGAGCGCGCCCGATGGACGACGTCGCTGACGAATTCGCGCCCCGAAGGCAGCGCCAGGAAGACCGCGAGCATGGCGACGGCGGCCGCGGCGCCGATCGCCGCCTCCCGTTGTGTCGGCGGCCGCCGGACGAACAGCGACGCGAGCACCACAGAGGCCGCAGCGGCAGCCACCCACGCGCCTCGGCTCAGCGTGAACAGAAGCACGAGCGTCATCACGCCGAGAACCAGCGCGAGCGCGGCACGAGTCCGCCCCGACGTCTCGGCCCAGAAGCCGACGGCCACGGCCCCGGCGACCACGAGCTCGGTCCCGAGGGCGTTGGGTTGGGCGAACGTCGCGCCGATGCGCCCCTCGGGCAGGCCCGCCCACTCGACCGGGTCGACGCCGAACCGCTGTAAGGCCCCGTAAACCGCGGACAGCGTCCCCCCGAGGACGAGGCCGGCCAGCGCGAGCCGCGGCGTGCCTGCGGCGGCCACAGCGCCCGTGGCCGCGAGCAGCACGAGCGCGTACAGGACGAGCGGCACGAGGCCCTGGTACCGCGTGTCTTCGCCGAGAAGGCTCCGTATGGGGTCGACGCCCGCGCCGGTGGCGATGATCGCGATCAGGAGGAACAGCGCGAGCGGAGCGAGGGCAGGGAGACATCGACGCCAGTCGACGTGGGCCCACGCGCCAGTCCAGGCGACTGCGGCGAGCGCTGCCCCACCCAGCACGAAGGTCGCGGAGAGCTTGGGGATGACGACGGCGTCCCGGAGGTCGGACCAAAAGATCAACGGCGCCGCCGCCGCGAGGACGGCCAGCGCGACGGTCGCCGGGGTCGCGCCGGCGAAAGGGGTCGCCGCAGCGGCGAGCGCGGGCGTGCGACGCCGCGCGCGGGCCATCCTCGTCTGGTAGGAAGGGCCTCCGGTCTTCCCGGAGGCCCTTCGTCGCGTGTCTCTTCGGCTCACTTTACATCCTGCGCCGAACCGCGAAGCCGGTCGCGGTCAACAGCGTAGCCCCGAGTCCTGCCGCGAGCAACGCCCACAGCGGGAGCGACGCGCGCGGCGTCACGATGGCGTCGCCGGACCGCGGCAGACCGGGCTGACGGGCGGCAGGCGCCACCTGCCCCGAAGGGGTCGGCGCCGCAGGCGCTGGAGGCGCAGGCGGAGGAGGAGCCGCGCCGGGCGCAGCGCCGGCCGTGCAGGAAATCAGGATCGAGGCCTCGGCCATGACGCGGTCCTTCGCCGCTTCGGTCTCGATCTGCTCGACCCGCTCCTGGACGTCGCGGTCGGGCACGTCATCCGGATCGATCCCGCGCTCCTGCGCGATCTGTTCGCGGATCGCGTCCTCGTCGACGTCGATGCGCACGCCCTTGACGATGGCTGAGACATGCACAGGGACACCCGCCGCGCCACCAGCGACCGGCACCACCTTGCTCGTCGCCACCCCCTCGGCGTTCGTTGTCGCGTTGATCGGGCTCGCCGTGCCGAGCACCCGAACATCGAAGCGGACACGCGTACCCGCAGCCACGGGGTCGCCGTTCTTGTCGAGAACGGTCGCCGTGACGGTGGAGGCGTTCTGGCCGTCACACGCGAGCGTCTGCGGCTCCGCCTTGAGCTGGATGCTGTCCGGCGCACCTTTCACCGTGAATTCTTTCTTGCCGCTGTCCAGTTCCGCCTGCGGATCTGCATTCGGAATCTTCGTAGGCGCCGGGGGGCTCGGAATGTCGCGGCTGATACTCGCCAGCACCTGCACCGTACCCGCCTTTTGCGTCCCACAAATGAGATTCGGTGCCCCAAAGCCAAACGTGCCTAGGTCGAGCGTTGGCGTCAGGGGCGCGGCCATGACCGCCTTGTCATGGTCGTCCGTGTCCCACAACAGGAGCGAACCCGTAATCGCATTCCCATCTTCATCGCGCACAATTCCCAATACAATTGCCCTCTCTGCCGTCGCGTTCGCCGCCAAGAAACCGGCAGCCGTGGTCTCGAGGGGGCATTCGCCCTCGGAGCCGAGCTTCCCGTCATCATCGAGGTCGACCACGCCGGTCTGCACAGTACTTTCGAGAGTGAGGAATTCGACTGAGTCTGGCTCCCCCACGACCGTAAACGTCATGGTTGCCACATCAGAGCCTTGTCGAATCTCGACGGTTCCCGGTCCCCTGTCAGCTATCCTGTCTCCGTACCGGGCGCGCAGGCGAGCCACGACGACCCCGTCTCCGGCGACCCCGTCACCGTCGCAATCCTCGTCTTCGGCTTGCGCCAGGACGCCCTTCCTATTATCACATGTCCACTCGTTGTCGACGGGATCGCTGGAGGTCGGTGGGATTCCCGGCGGCGGCGAATTACCAGGTACGAACATGCCACGGCTAGTGCGGAACGTCACCGGGTCGTCGTCATTCACGAATGCAATGATCCAAAGGCTTCCGCTATTGCTGGTGTTCCCGGCCCAGTCGTCCATCTGATGGACTTGATTTCCGTCCAAATCAATAGCAGTAAAGTCCGTTGGCTCAACCCTGCCATCGCCGTCGCCAAGAAGCGCGTCCATTCGCTTCAACGAAGACGGCGCTGTATCGAATTGCTGGCACTGCACTGGGTCTACTTGTCCGGCTTCAGGGTTGGTACCGACCAACAGAAAGCACAGCAGCGGAGAAATACCTATCACCTCAAAGCTGCCACTGGCTTGGGGCTGTGCTGTGGGAGTAGCCTCCTGCGCCCCTGCATACCCGCCTTTCCATGCTCCACTCCCGGACACGATGGCCGCGACCACCACGCCGACCAGAAGAACGTTGGAAATGAAGTGTCCTCGCCACATTCTTACAGGCTCCTACAATCAGGTCTCGAGAGACTACTTCCTTCGGCGGGGCAGACAATCTTGGCGGGGTTAGAACTCTACCATAATCGCGCATAAAAGAGAACAGGTAATAGTACCAGGTTCAAGGCGCTGTCCCACCTCCTGCGCTGCGTGTCGGAACGTATGGATCGTGGTCGGGGAAAGGCGGCTCAAATGCCCGAGGAACGAACGTGTCGACGAAATGCTCAAACGCCGGAGCAAACCGCTCCTTAACCCCATCGCCGAAGGCCTGCAGAAGGAGACGCCATCCACAGGGTGGACTTTCGAAATACACTGCTCTGTACTCAGCCGGAATGCCACCGAAGCTGAGCTTGTAGTCCAGCATCTTGCCCATCGCCCCTCCGACCGGAATATCGCGCGTTCCTGTCACGCCAAAAGAACCGTCGAGATGGTTCACAATCTGACTATCTTGCCAAATCATGTCCGCGACCGACGCCCCGACGGCGCATCGCGCTGCGAACTGAACGATGCGCGCCTTTCCTTTCATGAGGATGTAACGGTCCATGAACCCGCCAGGTAGGCGCTCATGTTCGACGAGCCATTCTGCGGGAACTTGCACCTCAAAACTCTCGAACTGACCAACTGTGGACTGCCAGGAAAGCGATTGCGGGTCGGGAAGCTCGGTGTTGACGGAATTCGTTGTGTCATTCCTCTCCTCGCCCCCGCTGGCAGCATGCTGTTGGTCTGCGCAGGCTGCTACGGCGATCGCTAAGCAGGCCACTCCCGCATTAATGAGCGTGGACCGCCATCCACCCAGATTCCGCCACCGGCCATGTCGAAACACGCGAACAAGACGGCTTTGATTCCCAGAAACGGTCGACACGTTACCGTGGTTGTCACCCAGTGATGCATTCACAACTCTCAGCTCCGGACAACATGGTCACGAAAAAGAAGCGACCTACTCCTGCAATATCGTGAACGAGGACAAGAACGCGTTCAGTGTTGCCTTGGCGGCGTCGAGGGCGCTGGGCGCGGCTGTGAGCGAGATGGTCCACGCGCACGGGCCGCTGACGAACATCACGTCCACCTTGCCGACGGTCACGTCTTCGCGGACCAACGAATACTGGACCATCTCAGCGGGAACTCCTGCGACCTCGAGCGTTCCCGACCGCTCGAGATCCCGAGCATCGAGCTGCCGGATGGTCTCGAGCCGCTGTTCCACGTATTCGGACGTCGAGACGGTCGGGTTTTCCTCACACGACACCGTAATGTTCGTTTGGACGCCGTCCACTTCTTCGGACGAGAAGAACGAGTCGACCACGAGGGACCCCGCCGCGACGCTGTTGGGGTCTGTCGTCCAGCCCTCCGGGATATCGACGGCGTATCCTCGCCCCGGGAAGGTGTACCGGTTCCCGGTAATCGTTGGTTCGGGAAGGACCCGGGGAGTCGCGGCCTCCGGCGTCTCTGTGCCTCCGTTGGAGCCTCCATCTGAGCCGCAGGCGAATCCGACGAGCGTCGCCAGAGCCAGCGCCACGCAGAGTCCCCCCAATGTCCAGATTCGCATCCAGCGCTCCCGCTTCGCTTTCCACCTCTAGGCAACGCAAAAGGTAGCAGAAAGTATCACT
>DATLZC010000286.1:0-7551 GCA_035574215.1 Dehalococcoidia bacterium
CGCTGACTTCCGCCCCGGCGTGTTCGCGGCGACCCTGGCGGCAGCGCTGCTGATTCAGATCGGGACCAATCTCGCGAACGACGTCGCCGACTACGAGCGGGGCGCCGACAGCGCGTCGCGGCTCGGTCCGCCGCGCGTGACGCAGGCCGGACTCGCCTCGCCCGCGCAGGTGCGCGTGGCGGCGCTGGCGACGCTGGCCGCGGCCGCGGCCCTGGGGCTGTATCTGGCGACCGTCGGCGGCTGGCCGATCCTGCTCATCGGAGCGCTCGCGCTCGTGTCGGCGGTCACCTACACGGGAGGGCCCTGGCCCTTCGGGTACCACGGCCTCGGTGACCTCTTCGTCTTTGTCTTCTTCGGCGTCGTCGCCGTGACCGGCACGTACTATCTCCAGACGGACCGCGTGTCCGGCCTCGCGTTCGCCGCCTCCGTGCCGGTCGCCATGACGGTCACCGCGATCCTGGTGGCGAACAACCTCCGCGACATCCCGACGGACCGCGCGGCGGGCAAGCGCACCCTCGCGGTGATCATGGGGGCGCCGCTGACGAGGGCGTGGTACGCCGTACTGACGCTCGGGGCTTTCGCCGCCGTGGGGGCCGCGGTAACGCTGGGCGCGCTGCCGCGGTGGTGTCTGCTCGCGCTCGCCGCAGCGCCTCTAGCGGTCGCGCTGGTCCGCGTTGTGGCGTCGGGCGCCGAGGGACAGGCCCTGAACGACGTCCTCAAGCGCACCGCCCGGCTCCATCTCGCGCTGGGGGTCGCGCTCGCGGCGGGGTTGCTGCTGTGAAGCTGCGCGCGCTCCGCTGCTGGCCGTTCGCGATCCCCTACCAGACGCCGTACGCCACCGCCCGGGGGACGTCTGCCGTTCGCTACGGCGTGCTCGTGTCCCTCTCCGCGAATGGCGGCGTCGAGGGTCTGGGCGAAGCCTCGCCGTACCCTGGTCCGGGAGAGCAGGAAGCGCAGCGAGCGATCGCGGACGCGCTTCGAGGGGTCGCTTCCGCGCTCGAGGGCTGTCCCATGGAGCAGGCGCCGGTCGTCCTCGACCGGGAGCTCGCGCGCGTGAGCCCGGCCGTGGCCAGCGCGGCGCGCGCCGGTTTCGACATCGCCCTGTGGGACCTCCGGGCGCGGGCGGCGGGCGTGCCCGTCGCCGCGCTCGCGTGCGATCGACCGCGCGAGTCCGTGCTCGTCAACGCGCTCATCGCGGACCCGACCGTCGACGGCGCCTGCGCGGCGGCCCGGGAGGCCCGGGGCGCGGGCTTCCGGGCGGTGAAGCTCAAGGTGGGCATGGCGGGCTCGCCTGAGGCGGAGCGCGCGCGCATCGTCGCCGTGCGCGAGGAGCTCGGCGAGAGCGTCGCGCTGCGGCTCGACGCCAACGGCGCATGGGACGCCGCGCGCGCCATCGCCGTCCTGCGGGACGTCGCCGCGTGCGGCGTCGAATACGTCGAGCAGCCCGTGCCGCCGGGCGACCTCGATGGGATGCGGGCGGTGCGCGAGACGACCGGCGTTCGCGTCGCCGCCGACGAAGCCGTGACGGACGCCGGCGCCGCGCGGCGCGTGCTCGAGGCGGACGCCGCCGATGTCCTCATCGTCAAGCCGCTCGTTCTCGGCGGGATCGCGCCGTCACTCGAAGTCATCCGCCTCGCGCTGGAGCGCGGCGCCTCCGTCGTCGTCACCACGACCGTCGACGCAGGGGTCGGTGTCGCGGCCGCGCTGCATCTGGCCGCAGCGTTGCCCGAAGGGTCGCCCGCGCAAGGGCTGGCCACGGCGCATCTCCTGGCGTCGGACCTGCTCGCGGGGCCGCTCCCCGTCGACCGCGGCGAGATGCGGCTGCCAGCGGGGCCCGGCCTCGGCGTGACGCTGGACCGCGAGGCGCTCGAGCGCTACGCCGTCCACCTGGAGGAGGCCCCTGCGTGAATCCGTACGCGCTCGCCGGACGGATGCCCGACCTGCTGGCGAACCGGGCGGGCGTGTCGCCCGAGCGGGTGGCCATCGTAGCGCCCGACGGAACGTGGACGTTCCGCGAGTGGGACCGGCGGGCGAGCGCGGTCGCCGCGCGCCTGCGAGATGCCGGCGTGCGGCCCGGCGACCGGGTCGCGCTGCTGGGGTGGAACAGCGCGGCGTACGCGGCCGCCGTGTTCGGCGCGGGGCGGGCCGGCGCAGTGCTGGCGCCGCTGAACGCCCGGCTCGCGGCCGCGGAGCTCGCCTGGCAGCTCGCCGATCTCGACGCTACCGCCCTGCTGTACGACGCCGCGTGCGCAGCCATCGCGCAGGCCCTGGCGGGGGAGCGACCGCGGCTCGCGCTCGTGCCCCTCGAGGAGGCCGTCGCCGCGGAGCCCCTCCCGGAGGCGCCGGGTCCGGTGGAGCTCGCCGCCGTCCACACCATCGTGTACACGTCAGGGACGACGGGACGGCCGCGTGGCGCCGTGCTCACGTGGGGGAACCATCTCTGGAGCGCCATCGCGTCGGCGCTCAACCTCGGCTTGCGGGGGGACGACCGCTGGCTCGCCTGTCTGCCCATGTTCCACGTCGGTGGCCTGTCGCTGCTGTTCAAGAGCGCGCTGTACGGCATGCCCCTGGTCGTGCACACATCGTTCGACCCCGAGCGGGCCAATCGGGCCATCGACGAGGAGGGCGTCACCATCGTCTCGGTGGTGGCGGCAATGCTCCAGCGCATGCTGGACGCGCGGGGCGGGCGCCCGTATCCGGCGTCGCTGCGGTGCGTGCTGCTCGGAGGCGGTCCGGCGCCGGTGCCGCTGCTCGAGGCCTGCGCCAGCATCGGGGCGCCCGTCGTCCAGACGTACGGCCTGACCGAGGCCGCTTCCCAGGTGGCCACCATGCCTCCCGACGAGACGCGGCGGAAGCCGGGGTCCGCCGGCCGGCCTCTCCCCGGCGTCGAGCTGCGCATCGTCCGCGACGATGGGGCCGACGCCGCGCCGGGGGAGCCGGGCGCCATCCTGGCGCGAGGCCCCATGGTGATGGCGGGCTACTGGAGGCAGCCCGAGGCGACCGCCGCCGCGCTCGGCGACGGATGGCTTCACACGGGCGACATAGGGTATCTCGACCCCGAAGGGTATCTGTACGTGCTCGACCGGCGAGAAGACCTCATCATCTCCGGCGGGGAGAACGTGTACGCCGCCGAGGTCGAGGCGGCGTTGCTGACGCATCCCGCCGTGTCGGAAGCGGCGGTCGTGGGGGCGCCGGACGAACGGTGGGGACAGGCCGTGGCGGCTGCCGTCGTCTTGAAGCCGGGCGCCGAACTCAGCGAGGACGACCTCCGCGCCTTCTGCCGCGAGCGGCTCGCCGCGTACAAGGTTCCGTCTCGGATTCGCTTCGTCGACGCGCTGCCGCGCACGTCTTCCGGCAAGCTCCAGCGCCGCCTCCTGCGTGAGCGGTGGTTCGCGGGCGGTCCCGATTAGCGCGCGCTCACGGACCGGACCAGGGGCAGCCCGACCACATGGTCGGCCAGGATGACGGCCGCTGTGGGGTCCACCGGAAAGCGGCGCCGCTCGGCCCGCAAAACCCTGCGCCGAGCGCTCGTCAGGTCCTGACGGCAGGCGCGCCGTCTGCCCGCATCCAGGTACGATGGCGGTGCGCCATCTCGGAGGTCGAATCGCATGCCAGTCCCACGCGCCGTGAGACGCATCCGTCCCTTTGCACCGCCCTCGCCCGAGGCCGTCGCCCAGGCGCCGGTGCAGGTCGTCTGCGAGATGGTCCGGTCCATTCCCGAGGGGCTCAGCGCCGCGGAGGCCTCGCGGCGGCTCGCCGCC
This sequence comes from Dehalococcoidia bacterium, assembly GCA_035574215.1. Lineage (GTDB taxonomy): Bacteria > Chloroflexota > Dehalococcoidia > DSTF01 > JACRBR01 > DATLZC01. Next base: position 3,762 of record DATLZC010000286.1, read on the forward strand.
TTCGGACCGAACGAGGTTCCCCTTCGCCCCGCGCGCTCGCTGGCTGCGACGTTCTTCGAGCAGTTCACGCATCTGCTCGCGATCCTGCTGTGGGTCGCCGCGCTCCTCGCCTTCGTGGGACGCATGCCCGAGCTCGGCTGGGCGATCATCGCCGTCATCGTGGTGAACGGCGTCTTCAGCTTCGCCCAGGAGTACCGCGCGGCGCGTCTGTTGCAGGCGCTGCGCCGGCGGAGCGCCGGAAGGGCCCGCGTGCGGCGCGACGGCGCGGTCGTGGAAGTCGACGCGCGCGAGCTGACCCCCGGCGACGTCGTCCTTCTCCGCGAGGGCGACCGCGTGCCCGCGGACGCGCGCGTCATCGAGGCCACGGGTCTCGAGGTCGACGAAAGCAGCCTCACGGGCGAGTCCGTCGCTGTCTCGAAGACCGCGGAGCCCGTCGCCGATGCCGCGTCGCTGACCGAGCTGCGCAACGTCGTGTTCGCGGGAACGCTGGTCGTTCACGGCGACGCCGAAGCCATCATCTTCGCCACGGGCGCCGACACGCAGTTCGGCGCCATCTCCGGCTTGACCGCTGGCATCGAAACCGGCGCGGGGCCGCTCGAGCGCGAAATCGAGTCGCTGGCGCGAACGACGGCCACCGTGGCGGTGGTGTCGGGTCTGGTCATCTGGGGCGTGTCCACGGGACTCTTGCGACGGGACGTGGGCGAGGGGTTCGTGTTCGCCGTCGGGATCATCGTCGCGCTCGTCCCGGAAGGACTGCTTCCCACCCTGAGCCTGTCGCTCGCTATCGGTGTGCAGCGGATGGCGGGGCGGAACGTGCTGGTGAGGCGGCTCGCGTCCATCGAAGCCCTCGGCGCCACGCAAGTGATCTGCACGGACAAGACCGGCACGCTGACGCGGAACGAGATGACCGTGCAGCGGGTGTGGCTCCCATCGGGGGAGTTCGCTGTGACGGGCACGGGCTACGAGCCCGAAGGGACGCTCGTGCCGCTCGACGGCTCCGGCGATCGCGACGCGGCCGCCGAGGCCGTGCGCGCCGCCGCGCTGGCCAGCAACGCGACGCTCAGCCGCGATGAGGGCGGGGCGTGGGTCGGTTCGGGCGACCCGACCGAGGTCGCCATCGTGGTCGCGGCGCGCAAGCTGGGTCCGCTTCCCCGCGCCGAGCGGCTGGCGGAGGCCCCCTTCGATGCCTTCCGGCGCATGATGTCGACGCTCGACCGCGTGAACGGCGCGGTCGTCCTTCACGTCAAGGGAGCGCCCGACTCGGTGCTGCCGCGCTGCGTCAGCGGGCCCGACGGCGCCCCGCTCAGCGAGCGGGACCGCGAGGCTGCGCTACGCCAGGCCGATCGATACGCCGAGGACGGCATGCGCGTGCTGGCGGTCGCGCGTCGCGACGGCGTCCCGCCCCACGCTGACCCGCAAGCGCTCGAAGAGCGCCTGCGCTTCCTCGGCCTTCTCGCCATGATCGACCCGGTCCGGCCCGAAGCCGTCGAGGCCATCCGGAAATGCCGGGAGGCGGGCATCCGCGTGGTGATCATCACCGGCGACCATCCGGCCACGGCGGCGTACGTGGCGCGGGAGGCTGGCGTCGTGCGCGCCCGGCCGCATGTGGTCACCGGGCGCGACCTCGAGGCCATGACGCCCGAGGCGCTCCGCGCGACCCTTCTACGCGACGTCGTCTTCGCGCGGACGACCCCGACCGACAAGCTCATGATCGTCTCGGCGCTCCAGGAGGCGGGATTCACCGTCGCCGTCATCGGCGACGGCGTCAACGATGCGCCGAGCCTGCGCCGGGCGGACGTCGGCGTCGCGATGGGACGCACCGGGACCGATGTCGCCCGCGAGGCCGCGGACATCGTCCTGATGGACGACAACTTCGCGACCATCGTCGACGCCATCGAGGAGGGACGGGCGATCTTCGCGAACATCCGGAAGTTCGTGACGTACGTGTTCACCAGCAACGTCGCCGAGCTGGTCCCATTTGCCGCCATGGTGCTGACGGGCATCCCGTTGCCGCTCAAGGTGCTACAGGTCATCGCCGTCGACCTCGGGACGGACCTGCTGCCGGCGCTCGGACTCGGCGCCGAGCGGCCGGAGCCGGGCACGATGCGGGAGCCGCCACGCCCTCGCAGCGCGAGAATCCTCAGCAGGGCCGTGCTCCTGCGGACGTTCCTGCTGCTGGGTCCTGTGGAGGCCGCGCTCGGCCTCGCGGGATACTTCTTCGTCTACTGGGCCCACGGGTGGCGGTTCGGCGAGCCACTCGCGGACGCCGGCCACGTCTATGCTCTGGCGACGACGATGACGTTCGCGGCCATCGTCGTGGGCCAGATCGGCAACGTGTTCGCGTGCCGCAGTCCCCGTGAGTCGCTCCTGCGCATTTCAGTGACGGGAAATCCGCTGCTGCTCGCTGGCGTCGCGGTGGAGGTGGCGGCGCTGCTCGCGCTGCTGTACCTCCCACCGTTGCAGGACGTGTTCGAGTTCGCGGGGCCAGGATGGCGCGAGTGGCTGTTCCTCGCGGCCATCCTGCCCCTGCTCCCTCTCGCGGACGAGCTGCGCAAAGCGGCCGCCCGCGCCTTCGCCCGGAGTCCTTCTAGGGGAACCGGTCCGGATACAGGCACGTCGCAAGCGTCTCAATGGCGTCGACCACGTCGGGCCCCGGCTGGCTGACCAGCGATGGGTCGACGACGCAAATGCGGCCGTTCTTGACGGCGGAGATCTCGCTCCAGCCGGGGCGTCCCTTCACCGCCTCGGCCGTCACGCCGGCCGGCTCGTCGGCGAGGACGATCACCTCGGGGTCGCGCTCGACGATGACCTCCGCGGAGAGCTGCGGGTAGGACTCGGTCGCGCCTTCGGCGATGTTCTGCGCCTTCAGGATGCGATACATGTCGCCGATGAAGCTCTGCGGCGCCGCGGTGAAGTAGGTCGGGTCGAGCTCGTGGAAGATCCGCGGGCCCTGGTCGACGTCCGCGAGCTTCTCTTCGATGGCGTCGAGGCGGCGCCGCATCTCGGCCACCAGCGCCTCGGCTTCCTGCGTGTGGCCGGTGATGCGCCCGAAGAGGCTGATCTGCTCGAGCACGCCCTCCACCGATTCGGGCAGCTCGAGATAGAGCACCGGGACGCCGAGGCCCCGCAGGGCGCCCACGACGCCGTTGATGTCGCTGAAGATGTACACGAGGTCGGGGTCGTAGCCGGCGATGGCCTCGACGCTGGGCTGATAGGCGTCGAGGGCGGGCTTCGCGTCGGACCCCTCGGGGCAGTTGGCGTACTGCTCGACGGCGACGAGCTGGTCTCCCGCGCCGATGGCGCAGAGGATGTCGGTGGCGTGGGCCGACAACGACACGATGCGCTGCGGCGGCGCCTGAATGGTGAGCGTCTCACCGTCGCTCTGCGTGACGGTGAGCGGGAACGCGGCCTCGGCCGCGACCGTGGCGGTGGGTGTCGTCTGCGGCTGCGGGGCGGCTTCTTCGCCGTTCCCGCACGCCCAGGCGACGGCCGCGACCATGAGCGCGAGGGCGGCGAGGGCTGGCTTCAGGGCCTTCATGAGACTCCTCCTCTCCTTCGGTGACTGAGCCCCGAGGAAGGGCCCTGAAGCGCGCCGCGAACGAGAACGTCCCCGGCCCGCGAGGGACCGGGGACGTGCGACGGCGTCGTCGGGCGTCGTGTCCGGGCCTTTCCTCGAAGGCGAACGACCGAGACAGCTCGCAGGGGCTGGCGGCCTGGCTCTCCTTCCCCGGAGGGAAGGACTACAGTTGCGGGACAGCGCCGGACTTTGACCGGCTTCGCATTTACCCCC
>DATLZC010000287.1:0-12232 GCA_035574215.1 Dehalococcoidia bacterium
GGGATCCGGCAGGTTCGCCGCATCTTCCAGAAGTACGAGGCTCACGCAAAGACGGAGGTCTGACGGGATGAAGTACGCCTTCTGGCCGGGGTGCGTCTCGAAGGGCGCCACGCCCGAGCTCTACACGTCGATGGTCCGGGTCGCCCGCGAGCTCGGCATCGAGCTCGTCGAGCTGGAGGACGCGACCTGCACCGGCGCAGGCGTCATCCAGGAGCACAACACGAAGCTCGCCGACGTGCTGAACGCGCGCACGTTCGCGATGGCGCAGCGCCTCGGGCTGCCCCTGATGAACATCTGCAGCACCTGCCAGGGCGTCGAGAGCATGGTCGCGGACAAGCTCGAACGCAACCCCGAGTACCGCGACGAGATCAACCGCACGCTGGCCGAAGAAGGCCTCCGGTACGACGGCGGCCTCGAAATCAAGAACTTCCTCTGGGTGCTGGTCGAGGACTTCGGTCTGGAGCGGCTCAAGGGCATGATCAAGCGGCCGCTGTCGGGGCTGCGCATCGGCCCCTTCTACGGGTGCTACATCCTGCGGCCCAGCTCCATCCTCGGGATGAAGGAGCATCCGCAACGCGATCGCTATCTCGAACTGGTGATCGAAGCCGTCGGCGCCGAAGTCGTGACTTACGAGGGGGAGAAGAAGTGCTGCGGCTTCCCCATCCTCACCATCAACCGTGACAACTCGCTGAAACAGGCCGGCGGACACATCGCCGAGGCGAAAGAGCTCGGCGCCGACGCCCTCGTGACGCCTTGCCCGCTCTGTCACCTGAACCTCGACGGACAACAGCCGGCGGCCGCGGGCGTCGTGCACCGGGAGCTCGATGTCCCCATCATCCATCTCCCGCAGCTCATCGGTCTCGCGCTCGGCATCGACCCGCGCGAACTGGAGCTGAACCGGCACGTCATCGGGACGAAGCGGATGCTGGATAAGCTGCTCGCGAGCCAGGCGGCCTTCGCCCGCGTCTGACTGCGCCTCTGCCCGTGTCCGGCGCCAGCCGCATCGCTCCGCACGACCAGCCTCGGCCGGGACCGGCCGAAGACAACACGTACCTCCTCTTCACTCGCGCCGCCTTCACGATGGCGTTCGGCGGCGGCTTCCTGCTCGCTTTGCTGCTGCCGCTGGCCAACGTTCTCGATTGGAACTGGGGCGCCCGGTGGCCGGCGCTGGCTCAAGCGCACGGCCATCTTCAACTGCTCGGCTGGGCGGGGCTGTTCATCTTCGGGATGGCCTACCGCCTGATTCCGCGCGTGTCGGGGACCAGCCTGCGCCTCTCACGTCTGGCGGTGCCCTCGGGCGCACTGCTCGTCGCCGGGCTCGCGCTACGGCCCTTCGCGCAGACGTGGATCGACCGCCCGGCCATGCGCGCCCTGCTGCCGGTGTCCGGCGTCCTCGAGGCGCTGGCCGGGCTCACGTTCGCCGCCGTCGTTTTCGCGACCCTGCGCGCGCGCCGGCGCTCGCCCCCATCGCTGCTCTTCTTCGCTTCGGGGACGGTGTGGCTCGTGGCGGCGCTCGCGTTGCAGGCTCTCTGGCTCGGCGACATGGCGCGCGACGAGACGCCCGTGCTGTCCGTGCTCCGCGACGACGCCCTGGTGACCATCCTCTTCCTCGGGTTCGTGCTCGGCTTCATCCACGCCGTGGCCCTGCGCACCATGCCGACGTTCTACGCGCGTCCGATGCCCGGATACGGGTCCGTCACGCCGCTGTGGACTGCGCTGAACGGCGGAGTCGCGCTCTTCCTCGCAGGCCGGCTCTGGCAGGAGTACGCGGGAAGCCGCGAGACGTGGCCGGTGAACGCCGGCCTCGCGCTTGCCGGCGTCGCCCTCATGGCGGGCGCGTGGCTCACCGGCGGCGTCCAGGGCGTTGCCATCCGCCTCCGGCCCAGCTCACGCATCAACGCGCTCTTCCTGCGCTCGATGGCGCTCTGGCTCCTCGGGGCCGGCGGCTTTCTTACGTTCGTATCGCTGCGGGCGCTGACGCGGGACGAGCCCATCGCGTTCACCGACCTCGACGCGTTCCGGCACATGCTCGCCCTCGGCGTCGTCACGATGATCATCGCGGGGATGGCGAGCCTCATCACGCCCGTCATGGCGGCCCGTCGCTACGGCGGCGTGGCGGAGCGCTGGCTCGTGTGGGTGGCCGCGCTCTTGAACATCGCCGCCGCCGCGCGGCTCGCAGGAGCCCTGCTCGACCCCGTCGCGCGCTTCGACGAGCGCTGGTGGCTCATGGCCGGCGCTGCGGCGGCCGGTATCGCCGGGCTCGCCATCTTCGCCCGGCCCTTTGTGCTCCCCCAGCGCACCGCCATGCCCGTGCTTCCAGTCGCACACCCTCCGGCCGAGGACTGACCTCCTACAAAGCGAAGAGCCGTCCCCGGGGGACGGCCCTGTCGACAGGCTACGGGCGCCTCGGTCAAAACGGGCCCCAGCCGTGCCCGCGACCAAACGGCGGGCCCAGGCGCTGCGGCCATGTCCGGTTCACGAGGTCGTCGATGCGGTTCTCGAAGTTGGCGTAGATCTCGTCCGCGCGCTCCTGGGTCAGCTTCCCGTCGGCCACGGCCTGGTCCAGCTTCTCCTTCGCGTCCTGCAGCATCGCGCTCTTCAGCGCGTCCACGCTCACGTTGTGCTCCTGCGCCACCTGCGCCAGCGACTTCCCGTCGCGCAGCTCATCGATCAGGTCCTGACGGCTGATGCCGATGGCGTCCGCGGCCGAGTCCAGCGCGCCGAAGACCACCTTCGGATGCTCGAACCACCGACCAGGCTTTCCGTCGATACGCCAGAAGGGGAAGAGGCCCTGCCCTTCCTCGATGCGCGACTTGATCCGCTCGGCCGTGTCCGCGTCCAGCTTGCCCTCCGCGACCAGATCGTCAATCGTCTGGATCGCGGCGTTCTTGAACGCTTCCTTGAGTTGCTCGACGCTCACGCCGAGCTGATCGGCCACCTTCTGCAGGAACGCGTCGAGCCGCTGCTGCGCCTCGGGCGTCGGCTCGGTCGCCGGGGTCGGCGTGCCACCGCCGTCCTGCGCGCCGACCAGCGTGGCTGTCAGGAGTGTGCCCGCCACGATGAGGGCCGCGACGCCCAGCCCGGCCAGCAGTCCGATGCGAAACTTCATCTCTCACCTCCTCTCTTCCGTCCTCGTCCTCTCCCCAGCCCCATGCTAGAAAACGCGCGTCAACAGGTCACCGCCGCCTCGTAAACCGAGCGTAAAACCTCGTTCCCTCGAAACGCCGCCGCTCCGAAACCTATAATGGCGCCATGCCCGCGCTCCTCGGCGTCGACATCGGCGGCACGTTCACCGACTTCGTGCTGGCGGACGGCCGCGCCCTCCGTCTCTACAAGCGGCCGTCCACGCCCTCGGACCCCGGCGCTGCCGTCGTCGCCGGCATCGACGAGGCCGGCTGGGCCGTCGACGAAGTCGCGCACGGCTCTACGGTCGCCACGAACGCGCTGCTCGAGCGGAAGGGCGCCCGGACCGGCCTCATCGCGACCCGCGGATTCGCCGACGTCATCGAGATCGGCCGGCAGACACGCCCGAAGCTCTACGACCTCGAACCGTGGCGCCCGCCACACATCGTGCCGCGCGAGCTGCGCGCCGAGGTGGACGAGCGCGTGGACGCGAGCGGAGACGTCGTGACGACGCTCTCCGAAGCTTCCGCGCGCGAGGCCGTGCGGCGGCTGGCGGAGGCGGGAGCCGAGTCGGTCGCCGTCGCGCTTCTGTTCTCGTTCCTGCGGCCGGAGCACGAGCGGCTCATCAGCCGCCTAGCCCGCGAGGCGGGCCTGCACGTGTCCGCTTCCGTGGACGTCCTACCGGAGTACCGCGAGTTCGAACGTACGAGCACCACCGTGGTCAACGCCTACGTTGCGCCCGTAATGGAGCGCTACCTGACGTCGCTGGACCGCGCGCTCAGGGACCGGGGCGTCCGAAGGCTCCAGGTCATGCTCTCGAACGGCGGCAGCGCCGACCCGCAAGCGGCCGGCCGCCACGCCGTCCGCACGCTGCTCTCGGGGCCCGCCGCCGGCGTCGTCGGCGCCTTCGAGGTCGCCCGCGCCGCGGGGTTCGACCACATCATCACGTTCGATATGGGGGGAACGTCGACGGACGTCGCCCTGTGCCCCGGCGCCCCGCCGACCAGCGTCGAGACGGTCATCGACGGGTACCCCATCCGCACCCCGGTGGTCGACGTGCGGACCGTCGGCGCCGGAGGCGGCTCCATCGCGCGGATCGACGTCGGAGGCGCCCTGCGGGTGGGCCCGGAGAGCGCGGGCGCCGACCCCGGCCCCGCCTGCTACGGAAGGGGCGTCCTGCCCACGGTCACCGATGCGCATGTCGTTCTGGGTCATCTCCCCTCGGGCCGGTTCCTCGGAGGACGTATGGAGCTGGACGCCGAGGCTGCGCTACGGGCGATTGGCGGGCTCGCCGTCGCGTTCCGGGGCGACCCTGTCGCCGCGGCGGCCGCGACGCTCGAGGTGGCCGACGTGAACATGGAGCGCGCCGTCCGCGCGGTCAGCGTCGAACGCGGCTACGACCCGCGGTCATACACACTGGTCTGCTACGGAGGCGCGGGGCCGATGCACGGGTGCGCCCTGGCGGAACGCCTGGGTATCCTCCGCGTGGTCGTACCGCCGTTCCCCGGCGTGCTCTGCGCTTTCGGCGTCGCCGCGGCCGACGAGCTCCGCGACTACGTTCGCGCCCGGCTCGCGCCGGTGGACCCGCGCGCGTCGCGCCGGCTCGAACGGCTACTGGAGCGCGACTTCGTGTCCATGGAACGCGAAGCCCGTCGCGACCTCGCGCCGAAGCGTCCTCGGTTCGAGCGGGCCATCGACCTGCGATACGCCGGCCAGTCCTACGAAATCACCACGCCGGCGTCTTCTTCGCTCGCGATGACCGTACGGCGCTTCCACCGGCTCCACCGCCAGCGCTACGGTCACGCGGAGCCGGACGCGCCCGTCGAGGTCGTCGCGGTCCGCCTGCGGGCGCGCGCCGGCCGTCGGCGGCTCCTGCCGCCGCTCATCCCCGAGGCGGACAGCGAAACCCCGGACCCCGACGGCCGCCAGCGGGCCTGGTTCGGGCGCTGGGTGGACGCGCCAGTGTACGAACGGACGTCGCTCCGGTCGGGCCACCGGCTGCGGGGGCCGGCCATCGTCTGCCAGATGGACGCGACGACGTTGATTCCGCCGGGCTGGCAGGGGCGGGTCGATCGGTTCGGCAATCTCGTGCTCGAAAGGAGTTGATATGCCCCGACAAGCGCTCATCGTCCTGTACGGCGCCCCGGGCGTCGGCAAGTCCTCCGCGGCCCGGCTGGTCGCGCGCCGGATCGCGGCGCCTTCTGCGTGCGTGCACCACGACGACCTCATGTACCGCTGGATCGTGGCGCACGCGGCGGACGCCGCAGCCGAGTGGCAGCTCGTGTTCACGCAGGCGAAGCTGCTCACCTCCTCGTACCTGAAGGCGGGCTACAGCGTAGTCGTGGAGGGCGCCTTCGCCGAGTGGGACGGGCGTCAGGCCCGGTCTCGAGAGGACGAGATCGACCAGCTTTTGGCGGCCGCGGGGTCGACCCCCGTCGAGCGGCTGGTCGCCAGGCTCGAAGCCCCCGACGATGTGCTCGAGTGGCGGCTGCTGCGGGCCGACCGCGACCGCGACGTGCCCGAAGCGCTCGCCGTCGCTCACGTCTACCGGCGGCCGGGCGACTCGACGGTCATCGTCGACACGAACCAGAAGCTGGTCGACGAAGTCGTCGCCGAGATCGTAGGGCGCCTCCAAGGGTGAGCCGCCGTTTCGACGCCACCGCTCTCACCGTCTTCGACGCCCTCTTCTCCTCCGTAGCGGAGGAGATGGGCCTGACGCTGGGGCGCACGGCGTTCTCGCCCAACATCAAGGAGCGGCGCGACTACTCGTGCGCCGTGTTCGACCCGCGCGGCCGGCTCGTCGCGCAGGCCGCCCACATCCCAGTCCACCTGGGGGCCATGCCCCGGGCGGTCGCCGCTGCGCTGCCGCTCGCGCCCTTCGCCCCGGGCGACCTGGTCATTCTCAACGACCCCTTTCTCGGGGGCACTCATTTGCCCGACATCACCATGGTGTCCCCCGTCTTCGACGGCCCCGCGCTCGTCGGGTTCGTAGCCAGCCGGGCGCATCACGCGGACGTGGGCGGGTCGTCGCCGGGCTCGATGCCGGTAGCGGCGGACCTCTACGGCGAAGGGCTCATCATCCCGCCGCTGCGCCTGCAGCGGCGCGGGCGCGTCAACCGCGAGGTCCTCGCCCTCATCCTCCGCAACGTCCGTACACCTGACGAGCGCCTCGGCGACCTGCGGGCCCAGATGGCCGCGCACGAGACGGGCGCCCGGCGCCTGCTGGACATCGTGCGCCGCTACGGACGGCGAGAGGTCGAGCGCCGCATGCGCGAGCTGATGGACTACGCCGAACGCATGACGAGGGCCGCGCTCGGCCTCATCCCGGATGGCGAGTACACCTTCGAGGACGCGCTGGACGACGACGGGGAGGGCGCGCACGACATTCCCCTGCGGGTTCGGGTCACGGTTCGCGCAGGGACGATGCGATGCGACTTTTCGGGCAGCGCTCCGGAAGCCCCGACCTCCCTCAACGCGGTCGAAGCGGTCACACGGTCGGCGGTCTATTACGTCGTGCGGTGTCTGGCGGGCGAGGAGGTGCCGGCGAACGACGGCTGCTTTCGCCCCGTCGAGGTCATCGCGCCCGAGGGCTCCATCGTCAACGCCCGGCCTCCCCGGGCGGTGTCGGCCGGTAACGTCGAAACCTCGCAGCGCATCGTCGACGTCGTCCTCGGGGCGCTGGCGCAGGCGCTGCCCGAACGCATTCCGGCGGCGAGCTGCGGCTCCATGAACAACGTCACCATCGGCGGATGGGACCACCGCCGCCACGCGCCGTTCGCCTACTACGAGACGATCGCCGGAGGAGCGGGAGCAGGGCCGCTCCGCGACGGGCTCTCCGCCGTCCACACCCACATGACCAACACCATGAACACGCCCGTCGAAGCGCTCGAGCTGGCGTATCCGTTCCGTGTGGTCGAGTACGCCATTCGCAGGGGAAGCGGCGGCGACGGACGCCATCGCGGCGGCGACGGCGTGGTCCGCACGTACGAGTTCCTCGCTCCGGCGACGGTGACGCTGGTCACCGAGCGCCGGCGTCGCGCGCCGTGGGGCCTCGCCGGCGGACGCGCCGGCGTCCCCGGACGCAACCTCCTCCTGCCGGCCGAAGGCGGCGAAACGCCCCTGCCGGGCAAGACGACGGTAAGGGTGCGCGCGGGCGACCGCCTGCGCATCGAGACGCCGGGAGGCGGAGGCTGGGGACCGCCGGAGGGACGGGCGTGACCCTCCGTAGTGCCTCAAAAGTGATGGTTACCCAAGGGGAAGCGATGCCTCAGAACCCTGGTTACCCAACGCGTCGCCGTTCCTCCTGCTCACTGCACACCTAGGGGGCGCGCAGGGCGGCGTCGATTCCCCGTCGCAGCGCCGCCGGATTGAGCGCCTCCGCCAGGTCTCGCAGACCGGCGATGGTCGCCTCGTCGAGGGTTCCCGACGCGAGCGCCCGCTCGTACGGGGTCCGCGGGGTGTCGTAGCGCTGCCGCACCCTGGCGCGCCGTAGCGCTCCTTCCCCACCAGTTTCCGCACCGGCCGCAGTGGAGGACGAGGTCGGCCTGCACGCATCCGGGCCGCACGCCCTGCCATTCGCTCCAAGTGCGCAGCGGCACCTGGGCCTTCACGCCGCTCGCCGGAGACGCCGCCTGCCGGGGCTGCCCCCAGCCACCGGCGCCGTCGCCGCAACCGGGGGTCGATGGTCGACGCGCTCATGGAGAGCGGGGCGGCCCGCACGTCGGGCGACAGGCGCAGCTCCCCGTCCCAGGCCACTGGCGCCGGCGCAGCAACCGAATGGCTGCCTTCTGGTGCAGCCCCGTCGTCTCGCAGAACTCGCCGAGGATCCTGCCGTTCTCCTGCTTCCTCGCCCGCTCGTACCGTGGCCGCACCGCAGCCGCACTCCTCTAGGGTTACCCGGGTCACATCGCCTCCTTTCGGTAACCCTGACTCTGAGGCAACGCTCCCGGTTCGGTAACCCCTTCAATGAGGCAGATCGCTAGTTTGACAGGACATACATATAGCTTTACGATTTAGCCGATGTAATTGGCCCTATAAGGCCAGTGTGCATCTCTGCAATCCGGAGCGTGCAACGAGCATCCAAGAGGGGGCGCCTATGATGGATTGGTTCTGAGTGTGACCCATCATTCCCCAAGAGAAACCCAGCAGAAAGGATAACGACCATGCTAGGTAAGCCTCCCAGGCTTCGTGTGGGGCTCCCCGCCAGGGCACTCGCGAGGATCGTTGGCTTGCTTGTCGTTGGGGCTGCGGTCTTTGTCGCCGCTACTGGCCTAGTGTCCTTTGAATCCCAGACTGCTGCAGGGTTTGCTCCGGGTCAGGTCATTCACCGGGCACTCGAATACTCAACGGTTTCGCCCGAAACTGGTGAGTTGGAGGTGAAGCGGGAGGAGGAGTGGACGCTCGTCGGCCAGAACGATACGGTCAGCAAACTCAGGGTCTTCTTGCGAGACTCGGAAGGGCGTCTGCTTCAAGATGGTTTCATTGACGGAGCGCGGATGCAGATCAGCACGCACTTCGCATCTGATGACAGGACAGTAACCCGCCCAGCCCCACAAGCACCGCCGGTTCTCATGTGGACCGAATCTAAAATCCAGACGCAACTGTTGAATGAAGGGTTTGCCCTGAGAGGCGAGGCGACCGTTGCGGGACAAGCTGCCAAGCTCTACGAGAGGGTATCAGCTTTCAGCCCCGCCCCTGGTGAGTCCATCGACGAGTATGCCCTCTTCAGACAGTTCGTGGGACCAACGAACGTCGTTCAGCGGGTCTACGTCGGTACCCAACCCTTCGGGTTGGACATGGGAGAGGAAGCCTTCTACCGCGACTCGAAGGGAACGATTTATCCCGCGTTCTCACGCCGGGTGACCCTGTTTGAGCTTGTGGATCAGGCTGACGCTCCCGCGGGAGTCTTCGATTGGCCGCCCACAGGCCGGTAGGCCACGATCGCGGACACATCATCCGGAAGACCCAATTACCCCGGAAGGATCTCACGATGTCCGGACAAGTCTCCCGTCCATCTATCCCCTACCTGCTAGGCTCCAGACTGTTCTGGATGTTCGTGGCCGTGCGCAGCGGCACCTGGGCCTTCACGCCGCTCGCCGGAGACGCCGCCTGCCGGGGCTGCCCCCCAGCCACCGGCGCCGTCGCCGCAACCGACGGTCGATGGTCGACGCGCTCACGGATAGCAGGGCGGCCGCACGTCGGGCGACAGGCGCAGCTCCCTGTCCCAGACCGCTGGCGCCGGCGCAGCGACCGAACGGCTGCCTTCCGGTGCAGCCCCGTCGTCTCGCAGAACTCGTCGAGCATCCTGCCCCTCTCCTACCTTCCCTACCCCGCTCGTGCCCTGGCCGCACCGCAGCCGCACTCCTCTAGGGTTACCCGGGTCACATCGCCTCCTTTCGGTAACCCTGACTCTGAGGCAACGCTCCCCGTTCGGTAACCCTTTCAATGAGACAGATCGCCCTCTCTCCATCCTCGGGGCGCTGGCGTACAATGAGTGCAGCACGCCGGGGCGGAGGTGGGACGATGCCGAGCCGGGTCGAGCGCGAGGTCGACGAGATCTTACGGCGTCTCGAATCGTCCCTGCCCCACGAGCCGCGCATGCGGCGGGTTCGCCGGGCGCTCGGAGGCGCGCTCTCGGGCCTCCGGGACGCGCTCGTCCATTCGGCCCGGCGGGTCACCGCCGCGAACGCGATGCTGCTCGCGTTCGCCCTGATCATCGGTTCGCTCGTCGTGGGGCGCCTGTGGGACGACGCCGGCCGGCTCATGCTCATCGCAGGCGTCGCGCTCTTCTTACTGGCCCTCGTCATGTCGTTCGCGGGGCGCAGGTCGCTTCCGGAGCGCCGCTGGAGGGGCCAGGTCATCGACTACGGCGCGCCCACCCTGGCGGACCGCATCCGTAGCTGGTGGCGCGCCAAGAGCAGGCGCCGGACGCGGGAGCGCTGACGCTGGGACGCCGGGAGTCGGCCGCCGCGCTGCTCATCGCCGCCGTCGTCGCGGCGATCGGCGTTTGGGCGTGCTCGGGCTCCCAGGGCGCCATCGCGCCTACGCCCACGCCGCTGCCCACAGCGACCGCCACCGCGACTCCCGTCCCTACGCCGACGCCCGACCCCGCGCCAGAGGCTGGCCGCGCGCTCGAGCACGTGCGCGCGCTCGCCGTGGACATCGGGCCGCGCCTCGCCGGGACGGAAGGGGCCGACCGCGCCGTCGCCTACCTGCGTGACGCCCTCGCGAACTGGGGGTACGAGGTCGAGATCCAGCGTTTCCCCTTCTCGAGCGACTACTACCGGCAGGTCGATCTCGCCGCCAACGGGGAGGACATCCCCGCGGCCGTGCTCCAGGGGTCCGCCTCCGGAACCGTGAGCGCGCGGCTGTACGACGCCGGCCACGGCGCCGCGGGCGAGTTCCCGCCGGAAGTCGCCGGGGCCGTCGCTCTGGCCACTCGAGGCGTCATCCCTGGGGCCGACATCGCCCGAAACGCGGAGGCGGCTGGCGCCGCGGCGCTCATCATCGTGCACGACGTGCCCGACGAGCCGCTCGTCGGGACTCTCGAGTACGACGCGCGCATCCCGGTGCTCGGCGTCAGCGCTGACGAGGGCGCCCGCCTCCGCGCGATGCTGGCGTCGGGACCCGTCACCGTGGACCTCTACGCGGGCGGACCTCGGGCCACGGGCGAAAACGTCGTGGCCCGCGAGCGCCCCGGACCGTGCGAGGAGGTGGTGGGCGCGCATTACGATTCGGTGCCTCAGTCGTACGGCGCCAGCGACAACGCCAGCGGCGTAGCGACGGTGCTGGAGATGGCGCGCGCGGAGGCGCTCGAGGACATCCCGGGCAACCAGTGCTTCGTGCTCTTCGGGGCGGAGGAACTGGGCTTGTTCGGCAGCGCGCACTTCGTGGCGCAGCTCACGCCCGAGGAGCGGAGCGCGGTTCGGGCGATGCTCAACTTCGACATGACGGGCGTGGGCGACACGTGGTGGCTCGTCGGCACGCCCGCCCTCGTCACCCGCGTTCGTGACGTCGCCGCGCGCGACCTGGGCGTCGCCGCGACGCCGGCGGAGCTTCCCGAGGGCGCGAGCAGCGACCACGCGTCCTTCATCGACGCCGGCATCCCGGCCGTGCTGGTCCACCGGTGGCGCGATCCTTACCTCCACACGCCCGTCGACCGCATCGAGCGCGTGAACGGAGCCTCCATCGTCGAGGCGGCCCGCATGGGTCTGGCGCTCCTGCGCGACCTCGCCGCTGGCCCGTGAACGGGCCGCGTGCTACCATCCGGCCCGATCCACGCTCCGGCCGCGCCCGCGGCCCGGAGGGGCATGGAGGGATCGTGGAGCCCCGCGCAGCGCTTCTCGCCGCCGTGCTGATCGTCGCCGCAGCCATCGCGTCGGCCGCCTGCTCCGGTGAGGGCGGCGTCTCGACGGACGCGTTCGACGCCGTCCCGACGGCGACGCTCCCGCCGGAGATGCCGCCCGCCACTATCGTCAGCGGCGAAGGGCTCCAGACAGCGCCGAATCAGCCGCGCACCTACCAGATCCAGCCCGACGACACGGTCGCCGGCATTGCGGAAACGTTCGGCGTCAGCATCGAGGCGATCCTGGAGGCGAACCCCGGACTCGACCCGGCGCGACTCGTCATCGGCGAGCGCATCGTGATCCCCCTCGCGGCCGGAACGCCCGCGCCCACAGCGCGCGCGGCGTCGACCCCCAGGCCCACGCCCGCGCCCACGGCGACGCCCGTGCCCTCGGGCCCGTCGCCGACGCCGGTCACCCGCCTCGAAGACGGGCGCTTGACCTACGTGGTGCAGGAGGGCGACTATCCGGAGCTCATCGCCCAGAAGTTCGGCATCAGCACCGAAGAGCTCCTCGCGGCGAACCCCGGCATCGACCCGCGAGGCCTGCACATCGGCGACGTGCTGATCATTCCCACGCCCACGCCGACGCCCGAAGGACAATAGATTCCTTCAATTGCGCACCGCACAACCCCGTGCTAGCATCCTCACCGGCCCATGTCGGTAGAAGAACGTCTGCAACGGCTGCTCGAGCTGAAAGAACAGGCGAAGCTCGGGGGCGGCCAGAAACGAATCGACGCCCAGCACGCGCGCGGCAAACTGACCGCG
>DATLZC010000288.1:0-11762 GCA_035574215.1 Dehalococcoidia bacterium
GTGACCCTGGCGACGTCTTCACCGGGCGAGCACACGCCGAAGACGCCGCAGGCCTCGCGCAGGGTGGGGAGCACGCGCACCTCCTGCTGCCCTCAGGGTGCAGCTCCGCGTTCTCGGAAGCCCGGCGACGAGATGAGGCGCCGCGCAGCAGACCCCACGCTCGCCACGTCCGGCACGCTCATTCTAGCCCCCCCGGTCTCGCCCCTTCAAGGCGTGGGGCGCCGGCTGGCCCTCGGGCTGCCCCGCCCCGAGCGCCCGAACGTCCCGATGCATCCCGCGCAGGCGGACCAGATCGCGGAGCACCGCGAGCCCCTGCGACAGCCGCAAGCGCACCCGCGACCCCGGCTGATGCCGCCACTCCACCGGGACGACGGCGATGTCGTAGCCCAGCCGGCGGGCGAGCAGGATGACCTCGACATCGAACACCCAGCCCGCAAGCCGCTGCCGGCTGAAGATGGCGCGCGCGGCATCCCGCCGGAACGCCTTCAGCGGACACTGCGTATCCGCGATGTCCCGCAGCACCAGCAGGCGGCGGACGAACGTGTACAGCCTGCCCGCGAGCCGGCGCGCGAACGGCTGCGAGTCGCGCCGGTCCGTCCCGTCCGGATGGAGGCGGCTCCCGATGGCGACATCGGCGCCTCCCTCGACGGCGGCGAGCAGCTTCGGCCACTCTTCGGGAGGGCTGGCCAGGTCCGCGTCCGTGAAGAGCACCACGTCCCCCTCGGCCCGCAGACAGCCGTCCCTGATGGCGGCGCCCTTCCCACGGTTCGTCTCGTGGCGGACGACGCGCAACGCCACCTGTTCGGGCATGCGCCGCACCGCCGCCTCGGCGATGGCGGCGGTCTCGTCGGCGCTCCCGTCGTCGACCACGAGGACCTCCGCGCGCCCGCTGAACGTCGCGAACCACGCGGCGAGCCGTTCGAGGGTCGCCGGCAGCCGATTGGCCTCGTTGTACGCCGGGATGACGACGGAGAGCCTGGGGCGCGCCTCGGGCATCAGTCGCCGCCTTCGCCCGCCGCGGCGAGCTCTTCGGGCGTCGGCTCGGTGACGGGCGCGCCGGTCATCTCCGACAGCGCCTGCGCGAGCTCCATCGCGTGCGCGCGCGCGTCCTCGGCCATCGGCCGCGCGTAGGTCACCGCTCCCACCCGCAGCCTGCGGCCGCTCGTCTTCAGGATGCTGACCTCGTACTGCGCCACGCTCTCCGGCTCCTGGTCGGGGTCGCGCCGTGTGGTTTCGACCACTTCCACCGCCTTCACCTTCCAGAACGGCACCAGCTCCTGCGTGCCGACGCCCATGCCGAGGAATCCCTGTTGCCAGACCAGCGACTGCTTCTTCCGGTCTACGACAATATCGGCGCCGAAGGCGGCGTACACGAACCCCACGCCCGAGAGCGGAATCGCCAGCAACGCCACCAGCAGGAAGAGCACCGTCATGCCGAAGGGCACGGCGCCGGTCAGCGTGACGACGGCGATGAACGAGAGGACGCCGACCACGAGCCCCACCGCGGGCACGACGACGGCGCCGCGCGAGGGCTTCACCTCGATGCGATCGGGCCAGATGCGCGCGACTCTGCGGTGCAGGTCGATCCGGCGAGGCGGGCTGTCCGTCTGCATGCGGGAGCGTGCCTTCACCGGATTATAGGAGCGCCCGTTCTCGCCCGCGAGGCCGCCCGCGGCCGCGCTCGGGCCGCTTGAGCCGCCTTCCGGCGCCGCCCTACAATGGGCCCGCCTCTATCTCGAGACCCGAGGAGCGACCATGCGCAAAGACCTGATGGACATCCTGGCCTGTCCCGACTGCAAGGGCGAGCTCCAGCTCAACGTCAAGGAGGAGCGGGACGACGAGGTCATCACCGGCGATCTGTACTGCAAGAACTGCGACTTCCATTTCCCCATCGAGGACAGCATCCCGAATCTCCTGCCGAAGGAGCTGCAGACGCAGTCTGCCTCCGGCTGACCGACGGAGGAGGACGCGGTGGAACGGTCACAGCGGCTGGGCGCGATCATCATCGCGGCGACGGTGTTGAACCTTCTGTTCTTCCTGATGGGCGTGCTCCGGCGAAGCTACTTCGCGCTGGCGTACCCCACGACCATCGCGGTGGGCGCCGCCTCCGCGCTCGCTCTCTGGGTCGGCTGGACGATGATGAACGCCGACGCCGACGTCGCCGAACTGGAATCGGGCAGCGAGCCCCCGCCCGCCTGAGCGCAGCCGGTCAGCGCCGCAGGAGCGCGAGCGCCGGCTCCACCCACTCCGGACCGCGCACCTTCGCCACGCCGCTCGCATCGAGCCGCGACAGCAGCTCGGAGACGGTGGCCCCGGCCCCGGGCGGCTTGAGGTCCGGCGCCAGTTCGGCGAGCGGGACGAGGACGAAGGCGCGTTCGCCGAGCAGGGGGTGGGGGACCACGAGGTCGGGCTCGTTCACCGTTTCGTCACCGAAAACGAGCAGGTCAATGTCGATGGGCCTGGGGGCCCATCGGGCCGCGGGCCGCCGTCCGATGTCCCACTCGACGTTCTTGGCGTGCCGGAGGAGCGCCTGCGGCGTGAGCCCGGTGACCACGCGGACCACGGCGTTGTAGAAGGGCGGCCCGCCCGTCCCTACGGGCGCCGTCTCATACAGCGACGACGCCGCCTCGACCCGAACCAGCGGCTCGAGCCAGCGGATCGCGAGCCGCAGATTCGCCTCGCGGTTGCCCAGGTTCGACCCCAGACCCAGGTAGACCACGGGAAGGCCGTTCACGGCCGCCACCCCCGAACGATGGCGTCGGCGACGCGCGCCACCTGCGCCATCTCGCGTACGTCGTGCACGCGGATGATGTCGGCGCCGTGCGCGATGGCGACGGCGCAGCTCGCGGCCGTGCCCATGAGCCGCTCTTCGACGGGCTTTCCTCCGAGGGCGGCGCCGATGGTCGACTTGCGCGACGTCCCGACGAGCACCGGACGGGCGAACGCCCGCAGCTCGCCGAGCCGCCGCAGCAGCTCCAGATTCTGCGCCTCCGTCCAGCCGAATCCGAAGCCCGGATCGATGATGAGCCGGTCCCGGCGGACGTCCGCCTCCCTCGCGATGGCGAACGTCTCCTCCAGCCCCGCCCGCACGTCGTCGACGACGTCGTGGAACGGCCGGCCTCGCTGGTTGTGCATGACGATAGCCGGGACGCCCGCCTCCGCGACGATCTGGGCCATCTCGGGATGCAGGCGGAAGCCGTGGATATCGTTCACGAGATGCGCGCCGGCGTCGAGGGCGGCGGCCGCCACTTGGGGCTTGTATGTGTCCACGGATACGGGCACGCCCGCCTCGCGCGCGAGCCGCCGGATAACGGGCACGACGCGGCGGATCTCCTCCTCCACCGGGATCTCCTCGAACCCGGGGCGGGTCGATTGCCCGCCCACGTCCAGCAGGTCCGCGCCTTCTTCGACGAGCTGCAGACCCCGCGCGACCGCCGCGTCCGGGTCGAGCAGGCCATCTCCCGAGAACGATTCCGGGGAGACGTTGACCACGCCCATCACGTAGGTGCGCTCGCCCCAGACGAACTCCCGCGGGCCGATGCGCATCGGGGGCGGCGTCCGCCGTCCGTACGCCCCGAGGGCCGCTTCAGTCGGCGACACGGAGCTCCTCCTCGGTGACCTGCCCGTCGCGGATGCGGAAGGCGCGAACGTCGGGCGCGTCGGGGTTCTGGAGCGACACCAGCACGTAGTACGCGTCGGGCCACGCGGCCAGCCGCACGTCCGTGGGTGACGGATAGGCCTCGGTGTGGGTATGGGAGTGGTAGATGACAAGGAAGTCCCAACCGTTGGCGTCGGTCTCCCGGTAGATGCGGAGCAGGTCCTGCGGGTCGACGTTGTAGCGGTAGGGGCTGGCCTCCGCGTTCCGGGCCCGGTACAGCTTCGTCGGCCGGCCATCGACGCCTGCGATGATGCCGCAGCACTCGTTCGGCGCTTCTTCGCGGGCGTGCGCGATCATCTCGTCGACGAACGCTCGGGGCAGGGTCAGACTCATGCGCGTCTCCTAAGCGGTTCCAGGAAGCAGCAGGCCCATCGCGGCGCGCGGCACCTCGACCTGCCAGAGCCGCCGCTCCGCCGCGCAGTACGCCTGCGCCAGCGTATCCGCCGCGCACGGCCCGCAGAGCAGCTTCCGAGGCGCCTCGGGGTTCACGAAGATCGGCGTGTCCTCCGGCAGCTCGACATCGATCGCTTCGACGGGCAACCACAGGACATGGCTCTGCTCGCCGCACTCCTCGCAATCGCCGCCGATGGTCAGCAGCATCCACGAGACCGTGTCGATGTCCTCCTGCAGGAACTCGTACGCGGCCATCTCGTCGACACGGTAATAGTCGTGCGTGTCGAACAGCGCGGCCGGCTCGACGACGACCGCGATGCCCTCCATCGCTTCGTAGTGGCGGCGCAGCGCTGGCTGGAGGCAGTCGTAGCAGACGAACGTCGGCGTTCCGTCGTAAACGCCGCCGCAGGTGGGATCGATGCCGACGCGCCCCTCGGTCACGCCGCAGGCGTCACAGCGCTGCCCCTCCTCGAAGAGCGGCTCGAACCCCTCCTCTTCATCCTCCGCCCCGGGCTCCCCGGGCCACTGCCAGCCGCCGCCTGCGTCCCGCCGCACGTCACCACGTCCTGAGGTCGCCGTCGTCGACGCAGCTTCCGGGCTGTAGCCGCGCCTGCACGTAGCGGTCGCTGAGGGGAAGCGTGACGACGTGCGCCGCCCAGTGCTCCCGCTCGCTCTCCGGAAGCTTCTCGAACAGATCCCCGAGGCAGACGTGGATCTGTTCTTCCCCCGGCGCGATCCCGAAGTCGAGCGACCAGCCGCCCTCTCTCCGGACCCGGCCGATGGTATCGGTGCGCACGACCGAAAAGCCCGGCACACCGCGGTAGCGGTCGAGGACCCGCTGGTCGAAGCTGACCTGAATCATGCCCGGATCGTTTCGGGTGAGCGCACGGCGGTAGGCCACACGCGCGAAGTCAGACATCGTTGGCGCTCCCGGGGCGCGGCCCCGCCCGGATGCTATCGGCGCGCCGGCGCGCGGGCAAGCCGCGCATCTTCGTCCGCGCCAGGGGCTGTACACACGGAGCCGGCCGTGGTATCGTAGCGCCACCCCAATATCGGGCGCCATCTCGAGTTCGCCGTACTCCCCGCCACGGTCCACGGCAGTCCGGAGCCAGGAGGGCTCGGTGAGATGATGGACCCTGCACTTCCCGACCGTCACGAGGCGTCGCCGCTCGATCAGGCGCGGCTGCTCGCCGAAATCAACCGGCTCTCGGCGCAGTTACGCGACCTGAGAAGCCGCTTCACGCGCCGAGACCGGCCCCGCGAGCAGGTCCGCATGATCGAGGAGGACCTGCGAGCCAAGTGGGAGGCGCTCCGTTCCATCCGCGCCGGCGGCGTCACGCCCGAGCCGGTGCGCCGTCCGGGCGGCAAGTACTGGCGCTAGCCCTCTCACAAGCGCAGCGTGCCGTCGAGCACCGTGACGGCCTGGCCGCCGACGCGCACCCGCAGCGCGCCGTCCACGCCCTCGACCGACACTCGCACGCGCCCGTCGCGCCCGATCTCGACGCCCTGTTCGGCGACGTATCGCAACGGGGGCGGGCCCAGCATGCCGGTCGTGGCGAGATAGGCGCCCACGCAGCCGTTGCCGCTCCCGCACACGGGGTCCTCGACGATGCCCTCGCGGGGCGCGAACGAGCGCACGCGCACGCGGCAGCCGGGGTCCTCCGCCTCGGGGCTGAACACCGTGACGCCGGCGACGCCATCCATTCGGGCGATGGCGTCCAGGTCCGGAGCGAGGCCACGGACGACCTCGAGGCTGCGGAGGGGCACGACGACCCACGCCACGCCTACGGCCACCGTCGCCGGCTCGCCCGCGATGTCGCGCTCCGATACGCGGAGCGCCTGCGCGAGTTCCGCGAGCGGCGGCGTCGGGCGGAAGACGGGCGTCGGCTGCGTCATCGTGAACCAGCGGTCCGCGCCTTCTCCCTCGACCTCGATCGGCAGCGTGCCCGCTGCCGTCTCCTGCTGAAGCGTGAACGGCGTCTCGCCGGGACGGACGAGGACGCCCGTCTCGAGCAGCGCATGCGCGGTCCCGATGGTGGGATGCCCGGCGAACGGAAGCTCCGCCGCCGGGGTGAAGAACCGCACCCGGTAGTCCGCCGCGGCGTCCGTGGACGGGAATACGAACGCGGTCTCCGAGAGGTTCATCTCCCGCGCGATGGCCTGCATCGTCGCGGCGTCGAGGCCGCGGGCGTCGGGCAACACCGCGAGCGGGTTGCCCTTCAGGGGCGTGGTCGTGAAGACGTCGACCTGGAGCACCCGGTAGGACGGCATGGCGGCTCAGCATACCGCCCTCCCCCAGCAAGCGGCACCTGACTCCTGCGCCACGCCCGCGTCGCTTCTATACTTTCGCCGTGCCGTACTGGGTGATCGACGGAGTGCTCGCTATCTCGTCCCGGCCGGGATATCAGGCGGGCGCGGAATCGGCCGTCCCGCGGGAAGCGGTGGACGCGTGGATCCAGCGCGTCCGCGGCGCCGGCGTGGCGTCCATCCTGTGCCTGCTGGACGGCGATCAGCTTCCGCTGTACGAGCCCTCCCTACCGCGGGGCCTCGTCGACTACTACCGAGAGGCGGGCTTCCACGTGGCGCACGTGCCCACACGCGATGGCCTGCCGGAGCCCTTCACGGCGGCGCAGTACGAGCGTATCTGGCGCGCGTTCGTCGAGCTGCCGAAGCCGGTGCTGGTGCACTGCAGCGCCGGCTTCGATCGGACGGGCCGCGCGGTGAAGCACATCCTCGCCCGAATGCAGGACGGCGGTCAGGCCAGACCCAGCTTCCGCTCGTAGTCGGGGTCGATTTCCAGCAACAGCCCCTGCTGGAGATAGGCGTCGTACGGCAGTTTGAGGACCGCGGACATCACCTCGCCCGGCACGGGAAGGGCCGGCCGGTCGCCGATGACGCCCGAGGCCTCCAGCTCCGCATACTCTTCGTCCGACACGCCGAGGAGCCCCTGCAGGACCTCGCGGTTGTGCTCCCCGAGAAGAGGGGCGTGACCGCGCGCGGCCGGCTCGAAGCTCGTGAACTTCGCGGCGAGGTGTCGCTGCACCGGGCGCTTCCCGATGGCCGGCTGGTCGATGACGTCGAAGTGGCGCCGCTCCCGGAAGTGCGGGTCGAACAGGATGTCGCGCCCGTCGAGCACGGGCGCCGCTCGCACGCCACGGGCCTGAAGTCGGCGCGCCACGTCCATCGCCTCGAGCCAGCGCGTCCAGCTCGCGATCGCTTCGTCGAGGGCGTCCTGGTGCTCATTGCGGGCCAGGATGTCGGCGAACCGGGGATCCGTCTTCCACTCGGGATGGCCCGCTTCCTCGCACAGCGCCTCCCACTGCTCGTCCGACGCCACGGAAATCGCCACCCATCGGTCCTTCCCGGCGCACGGGTAGACGCCCTGTGGCGCGTCCCCGAACCACGATCGGTTGCCGCGCCGCTCGGGAAGCCGGCCGTTCATCTGCACCTCCATGAGCGCGTACGCCACGAGGCCGATGGCCGCCTCCTGCTCCGAAAGGTCGATGTACTGACCTTTTCCCGTCCTGCGCCGGTATTCGAGGGCCATGAGCACGGCCCCTGCGCCCAGAAAGCCCGAGAGCGGGTCCGTGAACGAGAGACCGCTGCGGATGGGCGGACCGCCCGGATACCCCGTCTGCTGCGAGATACCGGAGGCCGGCTCCAGGCCCATGCCATAGGCCGAGTAGTCCCGGTAGGGGCCGTCCTGCCCGTAGCCCGAGAGCGAGATCATGATGACGTCGGGATTGAACTCGCGGATGTGGTCGTAATCGAGGCCGAAGTTGGCCATGACGCGGGGCGTGAAGCTCTCCGCGACCACGTCGGCGTCTTCGATCAGCTTGCGCGCGAGCGCGCGCCCGCGCTCGTCGTTCAGGTCGAGCGTGACGCCGCGCTTCCCGGCGTTCCGGACGACGAAGTACGACCCCCGGTTCCAGGGCGTCGAGCGCCCATCGTTGTCGGCGATGATGAGGCTGCGCGTGATGTCGGCTCGCGTCCGGGCCTCGATCTTGATGACGTCCGCGCCGAGGTCCGCCAGGATGCGCGTGCAGGTGGGCCCGGCGAACACCTGCGTGAAATCGACCACGCGGATCCCTTCGAGAGGAAGCGCCATCAGATCACCCCCCGGTCGGCGAGAATCATCAGCTCCTCGCGGTCGTAGCCGGCCTTCCCGAGCTCTTCGGCGGTGTGCTCGCCCTTGCGCGGCGCGGGGCGCGACTGGAGCGGCGTCTCGGTCATCCGAAACGGCGCGCCCGGATAGCGCAGCGAGCCGGCGTCAGGATGGGCGAGCTCGACGAAGAAGCGCCGCGCTTCCAGATGGGGGTCTTCCAGCAGGTCTTTCGCCGTCGGCACGTACGCGAAGGGCATGCGCAGGGCCTGGGCGAACTCCACGATCTCCTTCGCCGTGTGCTCGCGCAGCCACGGCTCCAGCAGCGCATCGAACTCCCGCCACTTGAGCATCCGCTCGCCCATCGAGCGGAAGAGGGGGTTGTTGTCGAGCTCGGGGTCGCCCAGGAGCAACGCCATAGGCGAGACGCTGCCCTCCTGGTTGGCCGGCGTGGGAAACCCGCCGGCGCCCGGAATGACGACGACGTAGCCGTCCTTGCACGGCAGGATGTCGTTCGGATAGCCGAAGATGTGCCGCGAATAGTAGCGCCGCCGGACGGCGCCCTGGAACGCGTACATCGCGGCGTTGTACTCGTCGGCGGCCGCGCACGCCTCCGCCATGGAGACGTCCACGTGCTGGCCCTCGCCCTCTCGGGCACGGTACACCAGCGCAGCGAGAATCCCTACCCAGAGCTGGATGCCGGCGAGGTAATCGCCGGGACAGCCGCCGGTCGTGAGCGGCTCGCGGTCGGGGTCGCCCGTCCCGTACATGATGGTGCTCATCGCCATCGCGATGAGGGAGTTCCCGTCCCAGTCGCGGTACGGCCCCGTCTGACCGAACGGCGTCACCGAGGCGTAAATGAGGCGCGGAAACTGCTCGCGAAGATCGTCGTAGCCCAGACCCCGCGACGCCATGACCCCCGGCCGCTCCGATTCGACGAGCACGTCGGCTCCTTCGAGCAGCTTCCTGAGCACCACCTGACCCGAGGGCACGCTCACATCGAGGGTGACGCTTTTCTTGCTGGTGTTGAGGAAGAGGAACAGGCCGCCCTTCTCCGGGTGAGGAACGTCGCCCGGAAACGGACCGAGCCGCCTGCAGTAGTCGCCTTCGGGCGGCTCGATCTTGATGACCTCCGCGCCGGCCTCGGCGAGCAGCTTCGTGCAGTACGGGCCGGCGATGCCCTGCGAAAGGTCGATCACGCGAAGGCCGGACAGGGCGGACTCGGTCACGCGGGCTCCTTTCTCGCATTGCGGGAGGCGACCGGCGCCATAGTACGAAGCCGGGCCCCGGCGAGCAACCGCCTGCCACGCGCGGTCATGCAGCGCAGAGCGGCGCGCGGGCGCGAAACGTCGCGGATCGCTGCGCTCGCGGCGAACAGTAGCGCGAGAGCGCGCGCCCGCTGGCGGCGACGGCCATGCTGGCGTCTGCGCGCGCTTTGCGAATTTCGGCCGGCGTGGTAGGGTTCTGCCTGACCAACAGGCTGGTGGCGGGGGGAGCCAGCCCGCGAGGGCAGGCAGGGAGGTGCCCCATGCCCGGCGAACACAGGATCACCCGTCGACGCTTCCTCGGGATGACGGCGGCGGCGCTCGGGGCGAGCATGGGCCTCGGCGTCGCGCGCTGCGACCCGCGGCTGCTCGAGCCCCAACTGAACGCCGGCCAGGCCGGCAACCCGTCCGCCGACCCGCCCCTGAGCTGGGTGTGGCAATTCGCGAGCGACGGGCACCCGGCCGTCATCCGGAACGCGCTGGCCTCGCGAAACGCGGGCATCCTCCTCAAGACGCACGACGGCGTCGAATGGATGCGCAAGTACGACTCGTCGATCTACGCGGTCAGTGGCCCGGCGCAGGTGGAAGTGCTCGCCGACTACTTCGAGGAACGCGCGGTGCCGTTCCACGCCTGGTGCGTGGTGCACGGCCTGGACCCCGACGGCGAGGCGGCCATGGCTGCGGAGGTGCTCGCCGCCGGCGCCCGGAGCATCCATCTCGATTTCGAACCGCACGCGGGGTTCTGGCGGGGCGACGCCGCGGCGGCGAAGCGCCTGGGGCAGCAGCTCCGGCGCCGCTTCCCCCAGGCCGACGTCTGGCTCTCCATCGACCCACGCCCCTGGCAGATCGCCCGCCTGCCCATCTCGGCCATCGCGCCCTACGTCACCGGCTTCTCGCCGCAGGTGTACTGGGAGACGTTCATCGATAACGTCAACAAGTATCGCGAAAGCGGCTACGACCCCGGCCCTTCGGGTATCACCCCCGAGTTCATCCTCGAGGTGACGTACGACGTGCTCAGAGGCTACGGCCTTCCCCTGTACCCTGTCGGGCAGGGCGCCTCGACGAACCTCGACAAGTGGCGCCGGTTCCTCGGCTACTCCGCGACGCTCAAGACGCCGATGCCGTCCATCTGGCGGTTCGGCGTCACGCCGGACGCGGTGTGGCAGGTCGTGCTCGACCCGCGGTCGCGGCAGCCGCTGCCGCGCCTCGACCTCAGGCGGTTGGCTTCGGCGACCCCGACGCCGACGCCACAGCCGGTCGACCTCGCGCCGGTGCAGACCTGGGGCCGCAGCGACTGAGCGACGTCAGCCCTCAGAGGCGGGCGACAATCGCCTCCGCGACGGCGATGGCTTCCCTTGCGCGGTGACCGTGGCGTTCAGACGGTACTCCGCGCGGATCCGGCGCTCGCGCAGCCAGTCGAGCTGATCGCCTGTCGGTCCTCCTCGGGCCCTCAGCCGGGCGATGACAGCGCCGTGGTCCGCGCCTGTCGCTGTGGGCTGTATGGCGCTAGTGCCCTGGAGATGTTCTCGAGCCAGCAGGTGGGCGGCAAAGTATGCCCGACTGACGGCCGTCCTCGCCGCGGCCTCACTGACGTCGTCTCCCTCGAGAAGAGTCCGGGCCAACCGCAGAAAGTCGAGGGGATCGAGGGGCGCCGCCCGTCACTCCTCGCGGCTAGCCCAATGGAGATGAAACGCCAGCCCCGCGTCGAGCGCGGCTCGCTCCTCGGGTTCGAGCCGCCGCTTCGCGTCGTCGACGCGTCGCGCCAGCGTATCCCACAGATGGAGCGCCTCCTCGGTGGTGGCATCGACTTGCATCTCGACGACGAGCTCCGCCCAGGCCCCGTCCTCAGGCTCGCGCAGCGTGGTCAGCCGTGCGCTCCGTACCCGGCGCTCGGATGCCGTCCAGTCGCGGACGGCCGAAAACACCAGCCCCGTCGCTCGCTCCGGGAGCGATCGGAGGAGCGCCTCCGCATCCAGAGACTCGATGGTGAGAGTGACCGAACCTGAGCGACCTTTCGACGGCATGTCCCGCGCATTCTAGCACCAGCCACTGCCAGGCCGCTCGCACGCACACGGGCATCCGCTCCTCCCCCTTCGCCCTCGAGCGCAAAATCCCGTACAGTTTCGGTGCCCGCCGTCAAGCGACAGGAGGTTCGCGAGGAGCACCGATGCCGCTTTCCCGCCTCGACGAGCTCTGCGTCAACACCATCCGCACCCTGGCCATGGACATGGTCCAGCGCGCCAACTCGGGCCACCCGGGGACCGCGATGGGCCTCGCCACCGCCGCCTACGTCCTCTGGACCCGGCACCTGCGCTTCAATCCGCGCGACCCGAAGTGGCCGGGC
>DATLZC010000289.1:0-6780 GCA_035574215.1 Dehalococcoidia bacterium
GCGCCTGAGGTGGGCGGCGCCCGCCGAAGGACGGAGACGGGCGGTTAGCTCAGCCGGGAGAGCGCTTCCTTCACACGGAAGAGGTCACTGGTTCAAGTCCAGTACCGCCCACCATCGACACTGCGCGACGCCCGCCCCGATCCGTCGGGGCTTCGTGCCGAAGTGGCGGAATGGCAGACGCGCTACGTTCAGGGCGTAGTGTCCGCAAGGGCGTGTGGGTTCAAATCCCACCTTCGGCACCATCGCGATTCCTCTCGCGCCCCGCTGACGGGGCGCGTCTGACGCGCGCTCGTAGCTCAGTCGGATAGAGCGCAGCCCTGCGGAGGCTGAGGTCGTGGGTTCAAGTCCCGCCGAGCGCGCCACTCTCTCATCGACGGCCCGCCCATCTAAGGACGTCCGCCCTCGCCTCGGGGCGAGATCCATCGCCGGCTCGGAACCCCGCGTGGCCTAGGCCGCTTTGCGGAGGAACGCCTCGATAGCGGCGCGATCGTAGGGGTACATGGCCAGCCGCACGTTCCAGGTCCCGCTGGCGTCGTCGATCTGCGTCTGGAAGCGCTCGAGGACGCGGGCCGCGCCTGAGACCGTGGTCTCCGGAAGGAGGACGGCGAACATCCCCGGTCGTTCGAAGACGGCCACGAGGTCGCAGCCACGCACCAGCGACCGGGCGGCGGCGGCCACGCGGCGCAGCGTCTCCAGACGCCCGACCGCGAGGCCCGCGGGCGCCTCGAGCAGCAGCATCGTGAACGGATGGCCGTAGCGGTCCGACCGCTCGATCTCTTCTTCGACGCGCTGCACGAAGGTGGCGGCGTCTACCAGCAGGCGCTGCCGCTTCCGGGGACGCACGTTCATCGGCCGCTCCTCAAGTCATGATCGGCCGGAGGACGGCGAGACGTGAGGGGGTGCACCCCTTCGGGCGCGGGCGCGCAGGCTCGATCAGGCGGCGCGCTCGACGCGCCGGCCGAGGGCCCGGAGAAAGGCCTCGACCACCGCGGGGTCGAACTGCGTCCCGGCGTTGGCTCGAAGCTCCGCGATAGCGGCGTCTTCGCTGAGGCCCTTGCGGTAGGGCCGGTCGTGCACCATCGCGAGGTAGGCGTCGACGACGGCGAGCAGGCGCCCGAGCCGCGGGATGTCCTCGCCGCGCAGCCCGCGCGGGTACCCGTATCCGTCGTACCGTTCGTGATGGGTCGCCACGGCGAGCGCCGCCTCCTCGAGGTCGAAAAGGCCGCGGACGATGTTCTCGCTGATGGCGACGTGCTGGCGCATGATCTCCCACTCGGCCGGGGTCAGCGGCCCGGGCTTGCGGAGGATCTCGGCCGGGACGCCGATCTTGCCGATGTCGTGGAGCAGTCCGCCGACCCACAGGGCGTACCGCTCTCGCTCGGGAAGGCTGAGCTCGTCTGCGAGCACGAGCGCCAGCGAGGCGTGCTGCTTGGACTGGTCGAAGGTGTTCGGGTCTTTGCGGTCGACCACCTGCAGCAGGCCCTCGGCCAGGAGCACCGTCTCGGGGTGCATCTCCATGAAATCGCGCGTCGTCAGGGTGGCGGGCGCGCTCTGGCCCGCGGCGCGGCGGTGGAACCGGCGCTCCATGAGCGCGGCGTCCGCCAGCGCGATGAGGCTGCGCCGCGAGGAGCCGTCTTCGGGATAGGCCGCCACGCCCCAACTGATGCGCAGCGGGATGGGATGGTCGATGCCCGGGACGTCGACCTCTTCGGCGCGCACCGCGGCGTCGACCCGCTCCATGATGCGCTCGGCCTCGCTTTTGTTCGCTCCGGGGAAGAGGAACAAGAACTCATCGCCGCCGTAGCGGCCCACGACGTCCTCCGGACGGACGCACCGGCGCATCACAGCGGCCGTCCGCTTCAGCACCTCGTCGCCGACCTGGTGGCCGTGGACGTCGTTCAGAAGCTTGAAGTTGTCCATGTCGACCATGGCGATACCGAGCGGTTGGCCTTCGGCCGCGGCTCGCTGGAGGGCGGCTTCGAAGAGGTCCTGCAGGTGCCGGTGGTTGGGGAATCCCGTCAGGAAGTCCGTACGCGCCTCTTGCTCGACGCGCTCGAAGAGGCGAGCGTTGTCGATGATGATGGCGGCCTGATGCGCGATGACGGCGAAGGTTTCGATCTCCTCCCGAGGGAACTTGACGTAACGGAACGGCGAATCGACCGCCATCATCCCGACGACGCGGTCGCGGACGATCATGGGGTAGATGGCGAGCGATTTGAGGCTGAACGTCTCGGTCCAGAAGTCGGGCACGGCCCCCGAGCCGGGCACGCGGAGCTCGATGTAGGGGGCTTTGGTGCGGAGCGCCTCGTCGAAGGCGCGCACCTGTTCGAGGGGCGTGCCCGCCGCCCCGAGGAACTTCTCCCAAAGCGTGGGGTCGTTGATGCCTAGCGACATGTACGGCTGGAGCACGCCGCTCTGCTCGTCGTACAGGAAGATGCTGCAGCGGTCCGCCACGCTCAGGCGCGCGACGGCGTCGCAGACCTTGATGAGGATCTTCCGCACACTGAGCGTGGACGCCGCCGCCATCACAACCTCGAGCAGCGTCTGAACGCGGGCGCGCTCGCGGCGTTCGCGGGCCAGGGCCCGGCGAGTGCGCCGTCGCTCGGCCTCAGCCGCTTGCAGCAGCTTCGTCTGCTCGGTCACGTCGTGCGCGATGCCGTGCCGGCCGACGACGCCCTCCGGGCCCATCAGGTTGCGGACGTGGATCTCCAGCCTGACGGGCGTGCCGTCCTTGCGGACGGCGTCGTACACCGCGTGGTGCGTCGGCACCCGGTTCGTGATGCCTTCGCGGAAGCGGCGCAAGGCCTGCCGGGCGCTCGACGGCGTGAGGATGGTCGCGAAGTGCCGTCCGCACAGCTCCTCGGGGCGGTATCCCAGCACTTCGTGCACCTGCGCGCTCACGTATTCGAAGCGTCCGTCCAGACCCAGCGAGAAGATGACGGCGTGCGCGTGGTCGACCAGGAGGCGGTACTTCTGCTCGGAGCGCCGCAGCTCCTCCATCGCCAGGGCGCGCTCGTGGGAGGCGAAGGCGCGCCGCAACGCGAGCGACGCGTGCGCGGCCAGCGCCTGGACGAACGCGATGTCCCGCGCGGTGAATGGACGCAGGCGGGAGGTGCGGTTCGCGGTGAACCCGCCCAGCAGCCGGTCCCCGTCCAGCAGCGGGACCACGAGGAGCGCCCGAACGTGAAACCGTTCCACGATGTACGGGTGAAGCTCGGGCGGGAGGGGTCCGCCGTTGTAGACGAAGGGTTCGCGCCGCTCGCGCAGCCAGGCGACCAGCGGCGCCGCGGCGTCGCGCACCTCGGGGGTGGCGTAGACCGCGCGATCGGACTCCGGGACGCCGTACGCTCCCGCGAGCCCGAGCGTGCCGTCATCTTGCACGAGCAGGGTGGTGCTGCGATCGCACCGCACGGTTTCGGCCACCGTGCGGGTCAGCAGGTCGAGCACCGCGTCGACGTCGTCGAGCGCGGCGAGTCGGTGGGCGACGTCCAGCAGCGTGCGTGTGTAGTCGGGCCGCGCGCCCGACAGACGCATCCTCTTCGCCGTCTGGCGAGACCCTCTGGTCGCCCCCGTCGCCATCGGCCTCCTCGAAAGATGCTCCCTCGTGCATAGTCGACGCGAGCGGCGACAATCTGCAGTCTTTTCGTCTCGACGCTCGCGCCGGAAGCCGAAACGTCGTACAGTGACGGCTGTCGGGCGGAGCGAAGCGAGGAGTCCGTGGCATGGCGTCACGGGCCGCTGCCAGCGCCGGGAACACGCTCGCAGAGGCCGCGCAGCGGCCGCTGCTGCGGGGCGCGTTGCACGCCGTCGCCGCCGCGCTGGCGGGCGCCGGGGCCGCGGCGCTGCTCCTGATCGCGGCGTCGCCGCGGGCCTACGTCGGGGCCGCGATCTTCGCGTCGAGCCTCGCGCTGTTGTACTCGACCAGCGCCATCTACCATCGCGTCACCTGGCGACCCGCGCTCCGCCGCATCGTCAAGCGCGTCGACCACGCGATGATCTTCGTGCTCATCGCCGGGACCTACACGCCGTTCTGTCTCCTCGTTCTGAGCGACGCCTGGGGCATCACGATGCTGTCCGTGGTGTGGGGCGTTGCGGGCGCGGGGATGCTCCTCAAGGTCGCCTGGCCCGAGGCTCCACGGTGGCTGAGCGTGCCGCTCTACCTCGTCGTCGGCTGGCTCGCCGTGGTCGCCGCGCCACAGTTACTCGACCGGCTCAGCGGCGCGCCCATCGCGATGCTCCTGACGGGAGGCGTGCTCTACTCGCTCGGTGGCGTCGTCTACGCGGTCGAGCGGCCGAATCCGTGGCCGCGCGTGTTCGGGTACCACGAGGTCTTCCACGCGCTCGTGGTCGCGGGAAGCGCTGTCCATTACGCGCTCGTCGCCGCGTACCTCTTGCCGCGCTAGCGCCGTCAGCCGCTGGCGGCGCTGAGGGTGTAGCCGGCGGGCGCCAGGCAGTCGCCCGTCAGAGCGACGACGATGAGGACGGCCTCCCCCTGCGAAGGGTCGACGTCGATGGTCGCGCGGTTCGCGGCGTCGAGCTCGACGGGCGTGACGCGGTCGCCCTGGACGACACGCAGCGCGAACCGCTGAGGCAGGGGCCGCTGCACGGGGACGAAGCCCTCCGCGTTCCATCCGTCGGCGCTCGCCCCCGTATCGTGCAGTCCGATCTCGGGGATGCGAATGTCATCGATGACCCAGCCTCGCCGGTAGACGCCGCCGTCGGTCACGTACTCGAAGCGCAAGAGGATGCGCTTCCCCGCGAACGGACTGAGGTCGATGCGCTCGTCCACCCATGCGGGCTGGTCGCCGTTCCCGCTCGCGCCCGTGTAGCCGGGCCCGTAGGCGTTCCCGACGGGGTCCAGGGTCGTCGTCCGCTCGCCGCTGAGGATCGTCCAGGTGCGGCCGCCGTCCTCCGAGACCTCGACGTACCCGTAGTCCCATCCCTCTTCGATGTCGAACCACGTCCGGAAGGTGAGCGTCGCGCGGCCCACGCCGGTGAGGTCGACGTCGCGAGTGAGGCGGCTATCGATGCCGTCGCCCCGGTTGGACCACCAGACGCTGTCGCCGATCGCGAGGCCGTCCAGCAGTGGCGTGGTGGTGGCGCCTTCGAACGTCAGCCGAACGGGTCCCGTCCCTTCGATGGCCACGTAGTCGGCGGCGAGCTGGGGCACGTCCCGTTGTAGCCGCTCGCCCTCGCGGATGGAGGCCGTCGGGGAGAGCGACACGTCCCCGTCGGGGTAGGCGTACGGTCCCGACGCCTGGTCGGCGTAGTTGGCCGTCGCCCAGTCGGCGACCACCTCCTCGAAGTCGGCGCCCGCCTCGCGCAGCGCCGCGCGAACGCCCTCGACGCCGTCGCGCTGGTCGCGGGCGATGGAGGCGATGAGCTCCCGCCCGAACCGCTGCGCCAGGTACGCGAACCACAAATCCGCCTTGCCGTAGTCGGCGCCGTCTCCCTCCCAGAAATCGAGACTCCGGCGTGGGTCCTCTAGGAACGCCCGCTGCGCTCCTTCGCCCGGCACCGTCAGCCTTCCGGCGAACTCGGACAACCCCTCGTTGACCCACGACTCCTCTCCGGGGTCCAGCGCGAGGTGGAGTAGGTGCTGGTACTCGTGTGCAAGGACGAACTCGTACGACGGCGAATCGGGCGAGAACGAGGCGTCGAGGTAGACCATGTCGGCCTCGTTGCCGTACTGGACCGCCCACGCGGGCACGCCGTCGGTGTCGGCGACGTAGCCGCCTGCGCCTCCCCCGAGGTCGGCGTGCAACACCACGATGCGCCCGTCGCCGTCGACGTCGCTCGGCCGGTCGCCGAACAGCGGCGCGAGGGCGGGGCGCACCTCCGTCTCGAAGATGTCCGCCGCGCGCTGGGCCTCCGTCTCGTCGGGCTCGAAGCCTTCCTCCCAGTAGAACAGCGCGTGCTCGGACACGGCCATGAGTCGGGCGATGGCCTGCCGCATGGAGGGGAGCGCCTCGCCGCCGACGGCGCCCGGGGGAAGGACGGTCACCCAGAACGTGCGGCGCGACCCCACCTCCGGCGTCGGGCGCGCCGGGGGCTCTGGTTCGGAGCGGCGCCCCAGCCGCCGCGCGAGGTCGAGCAGGTCGCGGTCGGGCGGGACGGGCAACGTCGTGCCGGCAGCGGCCGTCCGTGAAGCGTCGGCGGTCGAGCGGGCCGCCGCGGTCGGCGACTCGGGCACGGGCTTCGGGGCGCCGTCGTGGTCGGAACAGGACACGACGGCCCATGCGAGAAACGAAAGCGCGGCCGCCATGGCGAGGAGACGGCCGCGTCCGGGCGGGGGATGTGGAAGGGGGCTACCGGGCTCTGGGGTGCGCCTTCTCGTAGACCTCGCGGACGTGTTCGTTGGTGAGCTGGGTGTAGACCTGCGTGGTCGAGATGTTGGCATGCCCCAGCAGCTCCTGGACGTTCCGGAGCGGCGCGCCTCCGCGCAGCATATGAGTGGCGAAGCTGTGCCGCAACGTGTGGGGCGTCACGGGGCGCTCGATGTTCGCCTCGCGGGCGTACTGCTTGAGGATGAGCCAGAAGCCCTGCCGGGTCAGACGCTCCCCCCGGCGATTGACGAACAGCGCGGGCTCCTTCCGGTTCCGCACGAGGGCGGGCCGCGCTTCCTCGAGGTACTGCGTCAGGGCGGCGAGCGCCTGGTCGTGGATGGGGATCACCCGCTCCCGGGCGCCCTTGCCGATGCACCGCACGCGCGCGCCCCGCTGGTCGACCACGATGCTGTCGAGGTCGAGCGCGACGAGCTCCGAGACGCGGAGGCCGGTG
>DATLZC010000290.1:0-13547 GCA_035574215.1 Dehalococcoidia bacterium
GATGCACTGGCTCCCGAAACGATGCGACGTCTCGGCCACGAGCCGGGGATCGGCGACGGCGGCCGTGTTCAACGAGACCTTATCGGCCCCCAGCTCGAGCAGCCGGCGCACGTCGTCGGCGGAGCGGACGCCTCCCCCGACGGTGAACGGGATGAACACCTGGTCCGCCGTGCGCTCCACCATGTCGTACACCGTCTGGCGCTCGTCGGACGAGGCGGTGATGTCGAGGAAGACGAGCTCGTCGGCGCCCTGCGCGTCGTAGAACGACGCGAGCTCGACGGGGTCGCCGGCGTCGCGCAGCTCGACGAACGAGACGCCCTTGACGACGCGGCCCTTGTCGACGTCGAAGCAGGGGATGACGCGCTTGGTCAGCACACGGGCATGGTACCGAACGGGCATCGGCGTGGGACAGCGGAGCCTACGCCTCGAGCAGCGCGTTCAGCCCTTCGGCGTCGAAACCCGCCTGCCGGAGAACGAGACCGGGAGTTACTTCCCGACGGGAACCGACTCGAACAGCAGCCGTCGCAGCTCTTCCTCGGACACCCGGCTGCTGAGATGGAGAATCTCGATGCCCACGGCCCGGCCGCTCTCGTCGTAGTCCACGATGATGCCGGGCGCGACCTCTTCGGACTCGGCGGCGGGCGCTTCTCCCAGAGTGAGGTAGAGTGCGTCCGCCTCCCGATCCACCTTGAGCTTCATGGAATGCGCTTCCTCCGGTCGAAGTATACGCTAATGACCCGGGGCGGATGCGACCCGACGTTCACTACGACGTGCAACACCTTGCCCCCGGCTTCCGCCACGCGACCGAGCCGGTGTTCCACACCGGGGTCCATCGAGTCGGGCTCTATCCGTTGTGGCTCCCGAAGCACTCGCTCCATCCATCCACGTAGGATGCCTCGTTTCTCCAGCACGTCGCTCGCGTGCCGCGTGAGTCGGTATTCCACGGCATCTTGCCCCTTCGGCACACTTGCGGGCTCCCTCCCCAAGCCGAGCCTTCTGGTCTCCAGGCGCAGCGATCGCCATGGTACCGAACCGGCATCGGCGTGGGACAGCGGAGCCTACGCTTCGAACAGCGCGTTCAGCCCTTCGGCGTCGAGCCCAGCCTACCGGAGGATGGAACGAAGCGTCCCGACGGGAGGCGTACGATTTCCGTGGACCGGCACCACCACAAGGCCACGGCGGTAGGGCGACCTCAGATAGTGGTGACTGCCTCGACTGTGGGTCAGCTCGAAGCCTCCACTTTGCAGGGCTCGCACGAGGTCCTTGCCGCTGACGCGCGGCGGGCGCGTCACGGAACGGCGACCTCGAGGTCAACCCACTCCATCTGTCCATTGGCGGCCGGCAGCCGCAGGCCCGCCTTTTCCAGGGCTTCGAAGTAGCCCACGATGGTGACTGGTTCTCGGTTGGTGGGATAGAAGCAGCGCCTGCCTTCTGGTATGGTTGAGGCGAATAATCGAACAAACAGAAGGAGGCGCTGCTGTCAGCATGAGGCTACGACTTCTCGTCCCCGAGGTCAAGCGCTTGGCGGCCGTTCGTCCCGCAGGGTGCCGTTGGTGCGGTAGCCCGCTGCTGCAGCGCCATCAGACGGTCCCCAAAGCCCTCATCGACACGCAGGTCGAGCGCGTGGAGGCCGTCCGCTACCGGTGCGCGTCGTGCGGG
This sequence comes from Dehalococcoidia bacterium, assembly GCA_035574215.1. Taxonomy (GTDB): domain Bacteria; phylum Chloroflexota; class Dehalococcoidia; order DSTF01; family JACRBR01; genus DATLZC01. The sequence goes on from DATLZC010000290.1 coordinate 1,660, forward strand.
CGCACCTTCCGGCACTATCCCGAGGGGGTGGGCCGCTACCGGCAGAGCGAGCGGCTGATGGCGCTGGCCGCGCTGTTGTGGACGCTGGGGCTCTCCGAGTGGGCGACGAGCGCTGCGCTGGGGGCGCTGGGGGTGCGCCTCCATCGGAGCAGCGTGCATCGGGACCGGCTGCGAGCGGGGGCGCTGCTCCGGCGGCGGGCGACGCTGGGAGGCCGGGTGCGGGTGCTGGGCGCCGATGAGACGGTGGTGCGGGTCCGGGGAGCGGCGCAGTTGGTGGGATTCGTGGTCGATGGCGAAAGTGGCAGGACGGTAGGGGTGGATGTGCTGGTGGAGCAGGATAGCGCCGCCTTTCGATGCTGGCTGGAGCGATACACGCAGGCGCTGGGGGTCGAGGTGTTGGTGACGGACGACCTGGCGACCTACCGGCCGGCGAGCCTGGAGCTGGGCGTGCGGCAGCAGGTGTGCGTGGCCCACGTGCGGCGGTGGGTGAGCCGGCGGCTGCGGCAGATCGAGGGGTGGGAGGAGGCGAAAGCGCTGATCCGGGGGCTGGTGCGCGCGTTGCCCGCGGACGGAGGTCGGCAGCTCATGGCGCTGGAGCCGAAGGTGCGGCGGGCGCCGCCGCTGCGCAGGCTCGTGGTGGACCTGATTCAGCGCTGGCCCGCCCTGGTCTTCCATCAGGGAAGACCTTGGGTACCGGCCACCAACAACCGGACTGAGCAGGCCATCGGGAAGAGCAAGGTGCGGTTCAAGACGGTGCGAGGGTTCAAGAGCGTGACGGGGGCCCTGGCCGGGGTGGCGCTGACCCAGTGGCTCTACAGCGGCGCCGCGCAGCACGACTTGCGGGAGCTGGTCGCGTAGGCCGCCAGGCCCCGCCTGGGCCGCCCCCATCCCTCGCCATGACTCGCGATCTACCCGCCAATTCCGCAACCCGCCCACCAACGGCGATCAAGACCCGACTGTTCCGGATCCTTTGAGTGACAGCTCATGGCCGTTCGGCGGTGACCCAAATGTGGAGGGCGAAAAGGCGGTTGAGTGGCCAGAAGTTGCTCAGGGGCCAGAGAAAGCGAATCATGTCCAGCAGTCCTACCTCCAAGTTGTACCGCCAGGTCGAATACAGTGGCTGTTTCGGAGGGTCCTTGAGGGTAAGGGTGACCCGCTCGAACCCGTGTTGCCGAAGGAGCGCGACCAGACCATCCGGCGTCTGTTCGTTCACGTGAACATGGTCCCAGTCGCCCTCCAACGGGAATTCCTCCTCCGTCCGCAGGATTACGGGATTGAGAACGTGACCGTAGACACCGATCGGCTTCGCCAGCGCCAAGACCGCCCGGTGTACATGCCGGACATATCGGGGCCAGGTCCAGCGGGCGAAAAGACGGTTCGGCGCCGTGTGAATAACGAGGCGCCCTGTGGGCTTGAGCACCCTGTAGACTTCATCGAGCGCGCGGTCCAGCTCATCTGGATACAAGTGCTCGACGACGTCGGACATGACGACGGTGTCGAACCGGGCAGCCGGCAACGCGAGACGGGTTGCGTCCATTCGAGCCACATTCGCCAGGCCGTTCAACGCAGGAAAAGCCTGCACGGTGCGAGCAGCGATCCTCGTAGCCGCCGCGGCATAATCGATACCCACAGCGTGAGCTCCCAGCATTCCTGCCTGGACCAACAACTCCCCCCGCCCGCAGCCGATGTCGAGAACCCACTGTCCTGGTCGCACTCTGGCCAGTTCGAAGACCATCTGCAGGCGCGGCGAGAGCCGTCTCCCGCTGGATTCCTGGAAAACATCGAACCCTTCGCAGTCACGCAGGAAATACTCTTCTGAATACGCATCAGGGGGGACGCGTTGAGATAACTCAGGGCGCTGTGAGGAGCCGGTCATTGGCCAACTCTCCGGGCGTTCGGCATGTGCGCGAAATTCTACTACATCCGACCCGCTGTGGTACATCCGACCCGCTGTGGGGTTCGAACCGTGTAGGCTCGGCAGCGGGGACCTACGCACCATCGGTGTCACGAACGGTCGCAAGCCGCGAACGCCGTGACATCTTTGGGAGTCGCCAGTGAACGGCATGTGCTTTTCGGGACACCCATGATCAGCGTCCTTCGCGCCTTCTGCTACAGTAGCGAGCGTGCCGATGCGATCCCTCGTCGTGGCATTCGTTGTCCTGACCGCTCTTATCGCGGCGTGCGGCGAGGGGACGCAGGCCCCCGCGCCCACGTCAACGGCCGCACCCGCCGACGCCAGGCCCCCAGGCGAAAACCCGTTCGGGATAATGCTCCCGACGCGCCTCGCCCGATCGTCCGAAGGGATGGGGGTGGCCCGGCGGCTCGGCGTCCGGTACATCCGGCCTGAGGCCGTTTTCCTCGATCAGGGAGACAGCGCCTGTCCCACGTGCGAGGTTGCGCGCAACGCCGGCTTCGAGCTGGTGCTTACCGTCCGGGCCAATGGCCCTTCAGCGACGTCGCCTCCAGCAGACGTGAAGGCGTTCGAGCGCGCACTCAGCGAGACGCTGGACCGCTATCGGCCAGCGGTGCTGGTCGTCGAAAACGAAGAGAACTCCGCCCTGTTCTACGCAGGCACCCCATCCGAGTACCTCGCCGAACTGGCGGTGGCGTGCCGCGTCGCCCATGAGAAGGGCATTCCATGCGCGAACGGCGGACTGGTCAGCGTGCTCGTCGCGCTTCTCGTGTACGACCACTACCGCTCGACCGAGGGCGCTGTAGCCGCTCAGGCGTTCGCGGAGAGAGCCTTCACTCTCGAGCAGCGGCAGGCGCTGGGCGCCCCCGAAGCGGAGGCGCAGATCAGGAAGGGCAAGGAACTGCTGGCCGGGTACCGCGCCGCCGGCGCCGACTACGTCAACTTCCACTGGTATCAGCCCGACGGCCGGGCACTCGAAGAAGCGGTGCGCTTCCTTCGCGCGCAGACAGGCCTGCCCGTGATCAGCAACGAGATGGGTCAATTCACCGACGACCCCGCGCAGACGACCGCGATGCTGGATGCGGCGTTGCGCGCTGGTCTTCCCATCGTGGTCTGGTTCGGGCTGGACGGCCCCAAGGCGCGAGGGCTGGTGAACGCCGACGGGACGCTGCGCTCCACGGGCGAGGCGTTCCAGCGCTTCGTGAGCGAGGCGCTGAAGTCGGGCGGGGGCTAGAGGCTCGCGCCGCCGTCGACCACCAGCGTTTCGCCCGTCACGAAGTCGTTCTCGATGAACGAGAGGATGGCCTGGGCGACGTCGGCGGGCGTCGCGACCCGGCCCAGGGGCGTCTGTTCGGCGGTGCGCTGACGCGCGGGCTCGAAGGCTGGCCCGAGCCCCTGCCACAGCCAGCGCGTGTCGATGAACCCCGGAGCGACGCAGTTGACGCGGACCTTGGGCGCGAGTACGCGCGCCAGCCCTTTCGTGAGGTTGATGACGCCTGCCTTCGATGCGGCGTAGGCAATGGAGCTGCCGATGCTCCTGATGCCCGCGATCGAGGCGACGTTCACGATGCAGCCGCCATCGCCCTCCTGCAGGGGGCCGGCGGCCGCCCGGCAACAGAAGAAGACCCCTTTCAGGTTCACCGCCAGGATGCGGTCCCACATCTCTTCTTTCATCCCTTCGAGGTCGTTGAAGGGAACGAAATAGGTGGTGGCCGCGTTGTTGATGAGGATGTCCAGCCCGCCGAACGTGTCCACGGTGCGCCGGACCATCTCGCGAACCTGGGCGTCATCGGAGACGTCGGCGCGGACCAGCAAGGCGCGGGCGCCGGTGGCCTCGACCTCGGCGAGGGCCGAGCGGGCATCCGCCTCGCTGCGGGAGTAGTTGATGACGACGTTCGCGCCCCGGCGGGCCAACTGGAGCGCCGTCTCGCGGCCCACGCCCGCCGAAGAGCCCGTCACGATGGCTGTCTTCCCCCTAATCTCCACCGCGATCCTCCGTTCGCATAGGGTGCGTCGGCTGCGTCGCCGGGCCACGATAGCATCGGCGCGATCGCACGGGCAACAGGGCGCGGCGCATGCGAGAGGCGAGGGCGGATGGTAGACTCGACCCGTATGACACGCCCGTTGAAGGCGCTCGTGCTGAGCGGGGGCAAGGGCAGCCGCCTGCGTCCCCTCACGTACAGCGGCGCGAAGCAGCTCGTTCCGGTCGCCAACCGGCCCGTCCTGTTCCATGCGCTCGACGACCTGATCGAAGCGGGCGTCGACGATATCACCATCGTGGTGGGCGACACGGGCGACCAGGTGCGGGCCGCCGTCGAGGCCGAGCGGTTCCCCGCCCGCATCGCGTACGTCCAGCAGGACGCTCCGCTCGGCATCGCCCACGCCGTCAAGATCGCGCGGCCGGCGCTGGGCGACGCGCCGTTCGTCCTCTTCCTGGGCGACAACTTCATTCGCGAAGGCGTGAGGTCGTACGTGGAGTCGTTCCGAGAGGGAACGCAGGACGCGCTGGTGCTGCTGAAGGAGGTGGAACGCCCCCAGGACTTCGGCGTGGCGGCGTTCGAAGGCGAACGCCTGGCGCGGGTCGTCGAGAAGCCGCAGCGTCCGCCGAGCAACCTCGCCGTCATCGGCATCTATTTCTTCGGGCCCCGCGTGTGGGACGCGATCGAGGCCATCCGTCCGTCGGCCCGCGGCGAGCTCGAGATCAGCGACACCATCCAGTGGCTCATCGACCACGGCGCCGACGTGCGGGCGGAACGGGTCGAAGGCGTATGGATCGACACCGGCAAGCACGATGACCTCCTGGTGGCGAACCGGCTGATGCTCGAGGTCATCGAGGGCCGCATCGAGGGTTCGGTCGACGAACATTCGCGGCTTCACGGGCGCGAGCGCATCGTCATCGAGGCGGGGGCCGTGGTCGAACACAGCGTCATCAGCGGGCCCGCCGCCATCGGACGCAACGCCCGTATCGCGCACAGCTACGTCGGGCCCTTTACGTCCATCGATCACGACTGCGTCATCGAGCACAGCGAGATCGCGGGCAGTGTGGTGATGGAGTCGACGACCATTGCGAACGTCGGCCATCGCATCGAACATAGCCTCATCGGAAGGAACGTCGAGGTGCGTGGGGAGCAGAAAAAACCGCGCGCGTTCCATTTGGTGCTCGGCGACTACAGTAAAGTGAACATCCCCTGAGCGCAGGAATGACGCGCTACCTCATCACGGGCGGCTGCGGCTTCATCGGGTCGAATTTCATTCGCCATCTGCTGGCGACAGAGCCCGACGCCGAGGTCGTGAATCTGGACGCGCTGACGTACGCTGGCAATCCCGAGAATCTGCGCGATATCGAGGCGCACCCGCGCTATCGCTTCGTCCACGGCGACATCCGCGACGCCGAGACGGTGCGCGCGGTCATGCGGGACGCGCAGGTGGTGGTGAACTTCGCGGCGGAGACGCACGTGGACCGCTCCCTGCTCGACGCCGGCGACTTCGTGATGACTGACGTGTACGGCACGTTCGTGCTGCTGAATGAGGCCGCGAAGCTGCCGGCCGGCCAGCTCCGGCGCTTCCTGCATATCAGCACCGACGAGGTATACGGCGAAGCGCCGCCGGACCGCTCGTCCTCGGAGACGGACCGCCTACACCCCAGGAGTCCGTACAGCGCGAGCAAGGCCGGCGCCGAGATGATGTGCCTGGCGTTCTACGAGACGTACGGGGTCCCGGTCATCATCACGCGGGCGAGCAACACGTTCGGGCCGTACCAGCATCCCGAAAAGGCGCTGCCCTTGTTCATCACCAACGCGCTCGAGGACCAACCCCTTCCGCTCTACGGCGACGGCCAGCAAATCCGCGACTGGCTGTACGTCGAGGACCACTGCCGGGCGCTGTGTCTCGTGCTCGAGCGCGGGGCACCCGGGGAGACGTACAACATCGCGGCCGGCAACGAGCGGACCAATCTCGAGGTCGCAACCAAGGCCCTGGAGTTGCTCGGCAAGCCGCGGAGCCTGATTCGATTCGTGAGCGACCGCATGGGGCACGACCGGCGGTACAGCCTCGAGACGACGAAGCTCCGAGCGCTGGGGTGGTCCCCGTGCGTCCGCTGGGAGGACGCGATGGAGGCGACGGTGCGCTGGTACCGCGAGCGCCGGGCGTGGTGGGAGCGCATCAAGCGTGACCCGCGGTTCCAGGAGTACTACCGCCGCCAGTACGCCGCCCGCCTGGAACAGTCGAGCGGCGTACCCCCTCCGTGAGGAGTACACTATGGCCGTGAGGCGCATTCCTTCGGTGTTTTTCGGCGCGCTCGCGCTGTCACTGGCGGGAGCGCTGGCAGCCGGCTGCGGCGGTGGGACGGATACCATCGACCGGTTCATCGACCGGTATTCGCAGGTCGCGCTCGCCAGAGACGAGGACCCCCTCACGATTCTCGACCTCCGCAGCGGCGAACGCCGCGAGCTCTTGCCCGGGGGCGAGTGCGGCAAGTTTGTAAACCTCTCGTGGTCGCCTGACGGCGGCCGCCTCCTTTGCGTGGGCGCTACCGGCGAGCAGGAGACGACCGCTACCGTTCTCGACGCGGCGACGGGTGAGGTCATAAACGTCATTCGGCGCGCAGCCCCTGTCTCCTGGTGGTGGTGTGGCGAGCGGCTGGTGGCGACGGTGTATTCGTCGGCCGACCGCAACGCACTCGTCGAGATACGAGACGATCGGGGACATCTCCAGGAGACGGTGGGGCCTGTCGCCGTGGAGCCGGCGCTGGTCGGGCGCTCATCTGACGGCGAACCCCTCTGTGGACCGTCGGGCGACCGCATCGCGTACCGGGACGCGGCCTCGGGAGCCGTGACCGTCCTGCAGCTCGACGACCTGACCCGCGAGGTCGTGGCCCGCGATGCATGGCCGCTGGTCTGGGTCGAGGACGGCGCCGGGCTGGTGATCGCGCGCGAATACCGACGGCCGGAGCCGCATCAATATGCGGAGTACGAAGCATGGCTTCTGGACGTGGCGTCCGGTCACGAAACTCGTTTGCCGTTTCTCGACGACCAGGCGCAGTTCTGGGTGGCGCCGGACGGGGTGACGGTCGTGTTCATTCCGAAGCAGCGCCGGCCCGACGGGCTCCCTTCGCTGGCGGTCGGATCCCTGGATTCAGGGGAGACCCGTCCCATCCCCGACTCCCTCATCACCTACGGCAGCGATTTCATTCCAGCCTCGTTCGTACGCTTTTCGGACGACGCCCGGACGCTGTACTGGATTTCCGACGCCACCGCCGTCTTTCGGTACGACCTCGCCCGGGAGGATGGTCGCGCAGAGCGCCTCAGCGAGTGGGAGCGACCCGTCGCGTTCACGCCGGATCCTCGGGTGGTCGCGCATCAGACCGTGCAGGACACCCAGATATCGCTCGAACTGGCTCGCGCCGACGGCGCTGACCGGCGCGTCCTCACTCGGGGCGAGACGTCACCCGACGTGACCTCATTCTTCTCGATGGCCTGGCGACCGCCCGCGGAGTGACGCGCGTTTTCCGGCGCGTTGCCCGTGGTTTTACACTTCCGTTACGGCAGTGGTCGATACTGAGAGGGAGGCGCTGCGACGCGGCCCGCTGACCACCCATGAGCGCGCTCTCCAACGCGAGGATTCTCGTCGTCGACGATGACGCCGCCATCCGGGAGCTGGCGTCGGTCTACCTGCGCAAGGAGGGCTTCGAGGTGTCCGCGGTCGTCGACGGCCCCTCGGCGCTCGAGGCGGTCCGGCGCGAGAAGCCTGCTCTGGTCGTCCTCGACCTGATGCTTCCGGGGATGAGCGGTTTCGACGTCTGCCGCGAGCTCCGTAAGGACAGCAACGTCCCCATTCTGATGCTCACGGCGCGCAACGAGGACACCGACAAAATCGTCGGCCTCGAGCTCGGGGCGGACGACTACCTGACGAAGCCGTTCAACCCGCGCGAGATGGTGGCCCGCGTCAAGGCCATCCTCCGTCGCGCGGAGGGCGGCGCCCGCGACGAGAGGGGCGAAGTGCGGGTCGGCCCGCTGACCGTCGACGCGCGGAAGCGCGAGGCGCGCGTCAACGGCCGCGAGATCGAGCTGCGCGCCAAGGAGTTCGACCTACTGATGGCGTTCGCGTCCGAACCCGGGCGCGTCTTCACCCGGGAGGCGCTGCTCGACCAGGTGTGGGGCTACAGCTATTACGGCGAGACGCGAACCGTCGACGTGCACGTACAGCACCTGCGCGCCAAGCTCGCGGGGTCCGGCGTTTCCATCCAGACGGTGCGCGGCGTAGGCTACAAGCTGGTGGAGGACGCCGCCGACTGACGAGGACGGCGGCAACGGCATGGTCTCCTCGCTCCGTCTCCGGCTGTACGCAGCGCTGGCGTTCGTCATCGTCGTGACGCTGGCCGTCGCCGGCCTCGCGTTCTACTTCCCGCTGGGCGGATATCGAGACGAAGTGGCGACCGGCACCCTGCGCGAGGTCGCGCTGCCCATCTACTACAGTTTCACGATCTTCGGCGACCGGCCGTCTCCCCAGGAGATCGGGCACTACTTGCGCCTCCAGGCCGAGCAGACGGACCTCATCGTGTTGCTCCTCGACCGGAATGGACGCGTCATCAGCGAAACGTCGAGCGATCCCGATCTCGCCGACGAGCGGTTCTCCCTTCCCGCGGAGGACCTCGGCGCCTTCGATATCGAGCACCTGTACCAGGGCGTGCACCGGACCGACGACGGGCGAGAGCTCTTGTACATCGCGATCCCTCTGCCGGTAGGGCCGCGCGGTCGCGCTCTGGATCTGCGCACGCTGGTGGTGGCGATTCCCCGAGACGACGCGCAGAGCATCATCGCCGATCTGACGCCGCGGCTCCTGCTAGCGGGCGGCGCCGGGCTGGCGGCGGCGGTGATCGCCGCCCTGGCGGTGTCGCAGTCCGTGTATCGGCCGCTCCAGCGGGTCACGCGCGCGGTGCGCGCCGTGGCGCGCGGCGACTACCGCCAGAAAATCCCCGCGAGCGGACCCTCTGAAATCCGCGAGCTGGCCCGGGACGTCAACGAGATGACGACTGCGGTTCAGCAGTCCCAGGAGACCCTACGCGAGTTCCTGGTGAACGTCTCCCATGAACTGAAGACGCCCCTCACCTCCATCGCGGGCTTCGCGCAGGCGCTGAGCGACGGCACCATCGCCGACGACGAGGGGCGCGAGCGCGCCGTCCGCGTCCTCCACAGCGAAGCCCGCCGGGTGCTCCACCTGGTCGAGGAGTTGCTGGACCTCTCGCGCATCGAGTCGGGTCAGGCGCGGATGAACCTGCGGCCGGTGCGACTCGACAGCCTGTTCGCCCACCTGCGCGACGTCTTTTCCCTGCGCGCGGAGGAGACGGGTGTGGCGCTGGTCGTGCCCGAGGGCGAACTACCGGTCGTGCGGGCGGACGAGGACCGCCTGGAACAGGTCCTTGGGAACTTGCTCGACAACGCTTTCCGGCACACGCCTCGGGGCGGGGAAATCCGGCTCGCCGCCCGGCGCAACGGTAAGCGCTCGGTCGAGATCACGGTCGCGGACACCGGCGAGGGAATCCCGCCGGAGGATCTGCCCCGAGTGTTCGATCGCTTCTACCGGGCCGACGGTTCGTCGGGAGGCGCCGGGCTCGGTCTGGCGATTTCGAAGCAGATCGTGCTCGCCCACGGGGGGAGCATCGACGTCGCGTGTCCTCCTGAAGGCGGGACGCGCTTCACGGTCACGCTCCCCGCAGCGGACGCCTGAAGCCCAAGACGGGTCTGCCGAGCCGCGAGCGGTCCGGAGCGGTTCTCTTTGCCTCGGACCCGTTGCCAACCGCCGCCTCGGAATCACATGATGTCGCGAATACCGATGATGTCGTCAGCTAGCGCGGTCACGACGGAATCCTCCCCCCTCAGTGGGTTGGAACAGCGGGCTCCCGTCATCATTTTCGCGCTTACCCTCCTATCGGGAGCGATCCGTGTCGGCATGGCGTGGCTTCCGATGGAGTATCTTCTGAGTCACGCGGTTCCGGACGACGCGTTCTATTACTTCCAGACGGCCCGCAACATCGTTCACGGACGGGGGGTAAGCGTCGACGGCGAGGTTTGGGCCAACGGCTTCCATCCGCTGTGGCTCCTGACGATCCTGCCGGTATTCGCCACCTTTCGAGGGGACGCAGAGACGCCCATCCACGTGTCGCTCACGCTGTCGGCGCTCGCCGTCTCAGGGTCCGGCCCCCTGCTGTTCCTGTTGGCGCGCAGGCTGGGGCTCGACGTTGTTCCTTCCCTGGCGGTGACTAGTCTCTACCTGTTCCACCCGCTCATCCTGCTTATGTCTGTGAACGGTCTGGAGACCGGGCTCAACCTCGCCCTCTTCGTCGTCACCCTGTACTTCTTCGTTCGGGCGCATCAGGAGCCCTCAATCGGGACGTATGCGGCCATGTCCGCCGCGGGCGGGCTGCTCGTGCTGTCCCGTACCGACTATGGCATCGTCGTGGCGGCGATGATGTTGTGGCTCCTGTGGCGTTCGCGCTCGGAGCGTTGTGTCGCTTCAGTAGCGGCGCTGGGAATCCCGGCGTTGCTCGTCACGCTGCCCTGGTTCGCGTGGAGCCAGGTGACATTCGGGTCGCCCGTGCAGGTCAGCGCTGGAGCTGTCCCGTACGTGGCACATCGATGGCCGAACGCATCGGACGCCTCGCTGGTGGAAGACATGCTCGAGAGCGTCCGCCGCGTCCGGGAGGCGGTCGTCGAGACAGTGCCATCACTGTACCTGGGCCCAAACCTGGAGATGGCGTGGATGGGCGTGCTGTTGGTCGTCGGCCTCCTCCTGGCTGCGCTGCTCTTACCGTGGCGCAACGCTCGCGCGAACACGCTTCGCCTCGGGATTCTGGCGGCCCCGTTCGCCGGACTGCTGCTGCAGCTCGCAATCCATACAGGGGTCCGATGGTATTTACGGGAGTGGTACGTCCTTCCACTGTTGGTGATCGTGCTCCTGCTGATGGGCCACGTGGTGGAGGAGCTGAGGCACGTTCGTTTCGGGCACGTCGCCGCGCTGGCCCTCCTCGCGACCTTCATGGCGCTCTTTCTTCCCAGAGCAGTGAACGCCTACCGCGAAGGCTGGTATCCGGTCCAGCTCGACATGTTGACCGCTGCCCGATGGATCGACGCGAATACGCCTCCCCAGACCCGGGTGGGAGCATTCAATTCCGGAATCGTCGGCTACTATTCCGAGCGGGTCACGGTCAATCTGGACGGCGTGATGAATCCCGAGGCGGTAGAAGCCATCCGTGACCGTCGGCTCGCTGCCTATATTCGGGAGAAAGACCTCGACCTGCTCGTGGACTATCCCTTCTATCCGTTCTGGTTTTACGCACCGTTTCTTGGCGGAAGGCTACAAGAACGGCAGTTGGCCGCATTCAACGCCCATCCTTCGTTTCAGGGGCCGTACACCGTATGGAGCGTTTCTCCCGTGCCGGAGTGACGCGCGCGCGAGTCCCACCCGAGCGCGCCGATGCCGACGAGCGGAAAACGAGAGCGCCCGCGATCGTGCGCGGGCGCTCTCCGAATTGCTCTAGCGTCGAGCGGGCGCTCAGTTCCTCGGGAGACCGAGACCCCGCTGCGCGATGATGTTCCGCTGAATCTCGCTGGTGCCCCCGGCGATGGTGGCTGACACGGAGTTCACGTAGTTGTACGTGAAGCGCCCGTCGTAGCCCCGAGACGCCGGGCTCTTTGCGAAAATCTCGCCGTACAGGCCCAGCATCTTCACGCTCAATGCCGCGATCCGCTGCTGCAGCTCCGACGTGAAGAGCTTGCTCGCCGAGGCCTCGTGGTTCGGGATCAGGCCCTGCGCCTGCATCGTGACCACCCGGTACGAAAACAGCTTCGCGACCATCGCCTCGATCCAGCGGTCGGCGAACGCCATCTGCCAGTACGGCTTGTTGACGTTGATGGCCACCGTCGGGTTCTTGCGGGCGAAGTTGATCATCCGCTCGAGCTGCTTGCGGATGCCTACCGCG
>DATLZC010000291.1:0-5267 GCA_035574215.1 Dehalococcoidia bacterium
TACCAGAGCGCGTTGATCTCGATGTACGGCTTCAGGTTCTCAGGCACGTCGTCCTCGGCGTAGATGGCGCTCACCGGACACGCCGGCTCGCAGGCGCCGCAGTCGATGCACTCGTCGGGGTCGATGTACAGCATGCGGTCCACGTCGCCCTCGTCATGGATGCAGTCGACAGGGCAGACGTCGACGCACGAACGGTCCTTCGTGCCGATGCACGCCTCGGTGATGACGTAGGCCATGGTCGGGCTTCCCTCCAGATGATGACTGGTCCTTCCACCGGAAGGACGAACGGCTTCGTCGCGATTCTAGGGCACCGTCCGCTCAGGCGGAAGAAGTTTCTACACTATTCACTTCCTAAATCCGGAACTTTGTCAAGGGTCATCGGGCCCAGAAGCGCCACCAGGGGCGCCGCTCGCCTTCGGAGGGGCCGGCCTCCGCGGCCGCGCCGGCCAGGCGCCTCCGGAGGGCCACCAGCGGCGGCACCAGGGCCAGCGCCTCCTCGGGGTCGTTGGCCACCGCAGGCCACAGCTCGAGCAGCGCCGCCTCGAAGCGGGACGCCATCGACCGGCGCGCGCTCGCCTCTCCCTCCCGGGCGGCGAGCATGGGGTACACCTTGAGTTCGTTGATGGCGCCGAGAATGGCGGAGTCGAGGCGCCGCGCCTGCAGAGGCGTCAGGGTCAGCAGGAGATCGCCCTCGCCGGCGCCGAGCAGTCGCGGCGCGAGCTCTCCGAGTCCGTGCGTCGCGGGGCGGCCGGTCGCGGGGTCCAGCTCGGCCCCGGGCCGGTCCAGGTGATACTGGACGGCGAGGTAGAGCAGCCGTGACTCAGCGGCGCGCAGTCGCACGGTCGGCACGGCGCCATTCTACGCGACGGACAGGGATGGAAAGCGGTCGGCGGGGGCGAGCCTGGGCCGAGGGAGGGGCGGGCGCCACTCCCTCCCGACCTCAGCTCTTGTGTTTGCGTTGCCAGCGGGTCTTTTTCAGCATCTTGCGGTGCTTGTGCTTGCGCATTTTCTTGCGCCGCTTCTTGACCACAGAGCTCATAGGCGATCCCCTCTCGATTCTGTTCATGCCGTGACCAACGCCGCGACAGTATAGCGCACAGCGATTCCCCGACGGATTTCTGGCGCGGGTGATGCTCGTCCCCCTGTTGTCCGCCGGCGGAACGTGGTACCGTGAAGCCTACCAATCGAGCTCCCCGCGAACCGGGGTGGGAGAGGAGGCATCCATGTTGACCGTCACGGAACGCGCGGCGGAGCGACTGAGAGAGAGTATCGAGGCCACGGATATCGGCGAGGACCAGACGCTGCGCCTCGTCCAGACCGACGCCGGCCTGGAGCTCGCCATCGACGAAGAGCGCGAGGGCGATCAGGTGGTGCAGAGCGCCGGGCGGACGGTGCTCGTCATCGACCCCGAGGTGGGCGCGCTGGTCGACGGCGCGACCCTGGACGCGGTCGAGGGACCGCAGGGCGCGCGGCTCGTGCTTCAGGGGCCTGGCCAGCAGGCCTAGGAGCGTCCTCTCAGCCAGACGTATCGGACGCGGCGCCGGCGGCGGCTTTTCGCACGTTTCGGCCGCGGCGGCCGTTCGTGCCCGGGAGACGGTCGGCCAGCAGCGGCCGGAGGTACTGTCCTGTGTAGCTCTCCTCGACGAGGGCTACCTCTTCGGGCGTGCCTTCCGCGACGATCCGTCCGCCCCGGTCGCCTCCGAGCGGCCCCAGGTCGATGATGTGGTCAGCGCTCTTGATGACGTCGAGGTGGTGCTCGATGACCACCACCGTGTTCCCCGCGTCGACGAGGCGCTGCAGCACGCCCAGAAGCGCTCGCGTGTCCTCGAACGAGAGGCCGGTGGTGGGTTCGTCGAGGATGTACAGCGTCCTCCCCGTCGACCGTCGTGACAGCTCGGTCGACAGCTTGACCCGCTGCGCCTCGCCCCCGGACAGCGTCGTCGCGGGCTGGCCGAGCCGGATGTACCCCAGGCCGACGTCGTGGAGCGTCTGGAGCTTGCTGCGCACCTTCGGGAACCGCTCGAAAAACTGGAGCGCCTCGTCAACGGTCATGTCCAGCACTTCGGCGATGTTCTTCCCCCGGAACTCGATCTCCAGCGCCTCGCGGTTGTAGCGCTTGCCCTTGCACACTTCGCACGGGACGGTGACGTCGGGCAGGAAGTGCATCTCGATCTCGATGTAGCCTTCGCCGGCGCACGCCTCGCAGCGGCCGCCCTTCACGTTGAAGCTGAAGCGCCCGGGCGTGTAGCCGCGCAGGCGCGCCTCCGGGACGCTCGCGAAGAGCTCCCGCACCGGGGTGAACAGCCCCGTGTACGTCGCCGGGTTGGAGCGGGGCGTCCGCCCGATGGGCGACTGGTCGATGTTCACCACCTTATCGATGTGTTCGAGCCCTTCGATGGCGTCGGCCTCTCCCGGGCGCTCACGAGCCTTGTACAGAATCTGCGCGGCCTTCTTGTGCAGAATCTCCGCGATGAGCGTGCTCTTGCCGGAGCCTGACACGCCCGTCACGCACACGAACTTTCCGAGGGGGATGCGGACGTCGATGTTCTTGAGGTTGTTCTCGCGTGCCCCGCGAATCACGATGGCGTGGCCGTTGCCCGGGCGGCGGCGCTCGGGCACGGGGATGCGCCGGCGCCCGCTGAGGTACGCGCCGGTGATGGACTCCTCGCACGCCATGACCTTCTCGATGGGGCCTGCCACCACCACGCGGCCGCCTTGCTCGCCGGCGCCCGGCCCCATATCGATGATGTGGTCCGCCGCGCGCATCATCGCTTCGTCGTGCTCCACGATGAGCACGGTGTTCCCCAGGTCCCGCAGCCGCTCGAGGGTGCGGATGAGCCTTCCGTTGTCCACGGGGTGCAGCCCGATGCTCGGCTCGTCGCAGACGTAGAGGACGCCCATGAGGCTCGACCCGATCTGCGTCGCGAGGCGGATACGCTGGGCTTCGCCTCCGGAGAGGGTCCCCGCCGCGCGATCGAGGGTCAGGTAGTCCAGCCCGACATCGTTCAAGAAGGTGAGCCGGCTGCGGATCTCCTTGAGGATCTGGCGGGCGATGGTCTGCTCGCGCTCGGTGAGAGGCGTCGTCGCCGTGTCCTGCAAGCCTTCGACCCAGCGGACCGCCTCCGCCACCGACATCCGGGTGACATCGACGATGTTGAGCTCCCGCCCGCGGTCGTGGGGTGACGGGATCGTGATGGACAGAGCCTCGGGCTTGAGGCGCGCCCCCTTGCAGGTGGGGCACGGGTTCGCGGCCATGTACCGCTCGATTTCGCCGCGCACGTAGTCGGAATCCGTCTCGCGGTACCGGCGGCTCAGGTTCGGGATCACGCCTTCGAAGGTCGTGCTCCAGCGGTTGGTATGACCGCCGTTCGACGTGTAGGTCACCGTCACCGGCGTCTCGTCGCCGTACAGGATGACGCGGAGTTGCTCCGGCGTGAGGTCGCGGACGCGTGTCTCCATGCTGAAGCCGTGCTTGCGGGCGACGGCCTCGAGGATGCGCTGGTACCAGGTCGACATCGTCGTCGCCCGGGCGTACGGAGCGATGGCCCCCTCGGCCAGCGAGAGGTCGCGGTTGGGGATGACGAGATCGGGATCGATCTCCATCCGGACACCCAATCCCGTGCAGTCGGGGCAGGCGCCGTGGGGGCTGTTGAAGCTGAAGTTCCGGGGCGCGATCTCCCCTAGGCTGATGCCGCACACGGGGCAGGCGAAGTGCTCCGAGTACAGCCGGTCGCCGACACCCTCGATCCACACCAGGAGCACGCCGCCGCCTAGCCGGAGCGCCTGTTCCACGGAGTCGGCCAGGCGACTGGCGCTGGCCGCGCTCGCCTCCGACCCCGGTTCTTCGGTGATGAGGCGGTCGACAACCACCTCGATGGTGTGGCGGCGGTTCTTATCGAGCTGGAACTCTTCGTCGAGGTCGCGCACCTGCCCGTCGACGCGCACCCGCACGTAGCCGGCCCTTCGGGCGTCCTCGAACACGTGCTGGTGCTCGCCCTTCCGGTCGCGGATGATGGGCGCGAGGAGCATGATGCGCTTGCCCGGCGGCAGGGCGAGGATCGCGTCGACGATCTGCTGCACCGTTTGCCGCTCGATCGGGCGCCCGCACTCGGGGCAGTGAGGTCGCCCCACCCGTGCGAACAGAAGCCGGAGGTAGTCGTAAATCTCCGTGACCGTGGCGACGGTGGACCTGGGGTTCTTACTCACGCCCTTCTGGTCGATGGAGATGGCGGGCGAGAGGCCTTCGATGTAGTCGACGTCGGGCTTTTCCATCTGGCCGAGGAACTGGCGGGCGTAGGCGGAGAGAGACTCGACATAACGCCGCTGGCCCTCGGCGTAGATGGTGTCGAAGGCGAGCGAGCTCTTGCCGGAGCCGGACAGGCCAGTGATGACGACTAGCCGGTCGCGGGGGATTTCGACGTCGATGTCCTTGAGGTTGTGTTCTCGGGCGCCTCTGACGACGATGGCGTCCAGCGGCATGGACTCCTCCGGCGTGGTCGCGAAGGCGCCGCGGAGGATGGCGCGGCGCGCGGGCGGGTCACCTCAGTATAGTGCGACGCCGCTGGTGGGGCACACGCGGCCGATGCCCGTAAGGGCGTGCCGTGCTAGCATAGCGCCGCGAAACGAGGGACGCCGAGCGGAGGGAGCGTACACGCCGTGATCGCTGTCATCGCCAAGCTTTCGGTGAGAGAGGACAAAGTCGACGAGTTCAAGGCGGCCGCCGAGGAGATGGTCAAGGCGGTCAGGGAACACGAAGGCGGCAAGACGCTGGAGTACCTTCTGTGCCAGTCGACGTCGAATCCGGCCGAGTTCGTGTTCATCGAACGATACGCCGACGAGGCCGCGCTCGCCGAACACGGGAAGACGCCGCACATGGCGGCGTTCGGAGGGAAGATCGCAGGGATGCTGGCCGGCCGCCCCGAAATCGTGAGGCTCCAGCCGCTCGCGTCTATCAACGAACCGTAGCCGGGCCAGCGTCCGGCTCTTGACAGACCTGCGCATAATCGTGGCGGTGGCTGGGCGTCGTGGCTGGCCGGCAGACGCGCCCCCGGGGCTGGCCGGCGCGACGCAGAGGTGTCGCCGGGCGTCGACCCGGCCGCACGCCCCGCATTCGTGAACGCGCCCGCCTTCCCCGCCGACATGGGCTCGCTGCGCCGGCCGACCGCCGGTGGAGACATACGAGGAGGTTTTCGGTGCGACGGTCCGGACCGCCGGCGCGCGATCTCGTCCGCCTGGGGCGCGTCGCGCTCCGCTCCGACCACACGCTC
>DATLZC010000292.1:0-3260 GCA_035574215.1 Dehalococcoidia bacterium
CGCCACCCGCGCCCGGTTGAACAGCACCACTTCGTTGATCTTCTCGCGGTCGATGGACATGGCGAACGCCTGCCGCACCTTGACGTCGTCGAACGGCGGCCGCTCGGTGTTGAACCCGATGTAGAAGATCGACAGGTCGTCGGCCGTGTGGTACTCCGCGTTCAGCGGCTCCGACGGATCCTGGATGCGCTCGGTGTCGTCGAGCGGCACGCCCGAGATGTCGACCTCCCCCGCTTCGTAGGCGGAGAGCCCGCCGCCGGCCAGCAGGAACTGGACTTCATCGATCTTCGGCGCGCCGAGGTGGTAGTCCTTGTTCGCTTCGAGGACGATCCGCTCGCCCAGCCGCCACTCCTTCAGCTTGAACGGACCCGTTCCGTTCGGCTTGAGCGTCCAGTTGCGGGGGTTGGACTCGATCTCGCGCCGGTCGACGACGAAGGCCGTGGGATACGTGAGCTTCTGCAGGAAGTACGGCTTCGGCGCGTCGATGGTCACCCGCAGGGTCCGGTCGTCCACGACCTCGATGCCGCTGACCTCTTCGGCGCGGCCGCGAGCCTTATCCCGCGCGCCCACGATGTCGCCGAGATAGAACTCCGCGACCACCGAGGCCGTTGACGGGTCCAGCGCCCGCTCCCACGAATACTTCACGTCCTCAGCCGTGACCGGCCGGCGGTCGTGGAAGAACGCGTCCTGGCGAATATGGAACGTGTACACCGTGCCGTCCGGCGAGATGCCTCCGTTCTCCTTCGTCGGGACCTCCTCCGCCAGGTCGGCCACCACATTCAGGTTCTCGTCGAGGGTGACCAGCCCGCCGAAGATCTCGACGATGTAGGTCGCGGACTCGACGTCCTGGGCGACTGCGGGGTCGAGGGTGATGGGGTCGCTTCCGGGAATCCGGAGGACCTTCTTACCCCCGGAATCCTCGCGGTCCTCGCCGCCGCTCGAGGCTTGCTCCGTCGGCTGCGCCCGCTCGCCGCCGCTCGTGTTGTCACCGCCCCCTCCCTGGGTCACCAGGAGGACGGCGATGACGGCGATGACGATGACCAGCGCCGCGGCGGCGCCGACGAGGCTGAGGACGGCTCGGTTCATCTCGATTCACCTTGCTGCGCGGCCGGGCCGGCGCCCGGCTCCACAGGTCCTATCGGCCGCGGGCGCCCGTCCGGGAGCGCCCGCATCCCTGATTCTCGCCGTCCGGCCCGCCGATGGCAACATTCGGGCCGCGCCCGGCCGGATGCGCTCACTCCAGCACCACCCGCAGCCCGAGCTCTCGCAGCGCCTCCGGCGGTACGGGATACGGCGCCCCCGTCATCGGGTCCTGCGCCGTCTTCGTTTTCGGGAAGGTCATCACCTCGCGGATATCCGTCTGCCCCGCGAGGATGGCGACGGTCCGGTCGAGCCCTGTGGCGATGCCGCCGTGCGGCGGCGCGCCGTACGTGAAGGCGTCGAGCAGGTGGCCGAAGCGGTCCCGCTGCTCGTCGGGGCCGATGCCCAGGACCTCGAACATCTTCCGCTGGACCTCCGGCAGGTGGATCCGGATACTGCCTCCTCCGAGCTCGAAACCGTTGCACACGAGGTCGTAGGCCTGGGCTCGCACCGCCCCCGGATCGCGGTCGAGTAGCCGCATGTCCTCCGGCCGCGGCGATGTGAAGGGGTGATGCATCGCGTACCAGCGCTGGTCTTCGTCGTTCCACTCGAGCAGCGGGAAGTCCACGATGAACGCGAACGCGAGCCGCTGCGGATCCGCAAGACCGAGCCGCCCGGCGATCTCGCGGCGCAGGGCGTCGAGCGCGGGCTTGACCCGGTGCACGGACCCCGGCGCCTTCTGGGGCAGGCCTCCCTGGCCCGCCACGACCAGGAGGAGGTCGCCCTTCGACGCCCCCGCGCGCTCCGCCATCGCCCGCACCATCTCGGGCGCCAGATACTTCCGGACCGGCGAGCGGAAGCCCTCGGGCGACAGGCTGGCCGGCGGCTCCAGCAGCGCGATGGAGATGAGGCCCTTCGCTCCGTGATGTTGTACGAGCTCGGTGAGGGAGTCGATCTCCCGCCGGGTGAACGTTTCGCCGCCCGGGACGCAGAGCCCTTCCACCCGGCCGCCGCTCTCGACCGCGGTCCGGAAGACGCCGAACTCCGAGCCGGCCACCAGATCGGTGAACTCGCACAGCTCGAGACCGTAGCGGAGGTCCGGCTTGTCGGTGCCGAACCGGCGCATCGCTTCGTCGTAGGTCAGGCGCGGGAAGGGACGCGTGACCTGCAGGTCAGGGCGCACCGCCTGCGCGAGCGAAGCGTACAGCTCCTCGATGAGCGCGAGGATGTCGTCCTGCTCGACGAAGCTCATCTCGAGGTCGAGCTGGGTGAACTCGGGCTGGCGATCGGCGCGCAGGTCTTCGTCCCGGAAGCAGCGGGCGATCTGGAAGTAGCGCTCGAAGCCCGCGACCATGAGGAGCTGCTTGAACTGCTGCGGCGACTGCGGCAGCGCGTAAAACGAGCCCTTCTGCAGGCGGCTCGGCACGAGAAAGTCCCGCGCGCCCTCGGGCGTGGGGTTCGCCAGGATGGGCGTCTCGATCTCCACGAAGCCGCGCTCGATGAGGAAGTCGCGGATGAACTTCGTGACGCGGTGGCGCAGCAGGATACGCTGGTGCATGCCCTCGCGCCGCAGGTCAAGATAGCGGTACCGGAGACGCAGGAGATCCTCGACCTCGGTCTCTTCGTTGATGTAGAAGGGCGGCGTCTGCGACGTGTTCAGCAGCGTCGCCGTCCGCGCGCGGACCTCGATCTCGCCCGTCGGGAGCGCGCGGTTCTCAGTGCCCGGCTTGCGGGGCGCGACCTCGCCCGTGACCTGCACGACGTACTCGACCCGGAAGTCCTGGGCGACGGCGTGTGCGTCCGGCGCCTCCGCCGGGTTGAACACGACCTGCACGAGCCCCGTGGTATCGCGGAGGTCCACGAAGATGAGCCCGCCGTGATCGCGGCGGCGGTGCACCCAACCGGCGAGCGTCACGGCCTGGCCGGCGTGGTCCCTCCGCAGGGTCCCGCAGTCGTGAGTCTTGAGCACGCCCGGTCCTCCTCATTCGATTGGTGGTCGCAGTGTCGCAATTTCGCGGCGCGGCGGCAACGGCCGCCCGCCGCGGTCGTTCCTACTGTCACAATCTGGGGGCATGGTATACTCCCGATGTGAAGGTCACCAAAGAGAAGATTCCTGAAAGCCAGATCGTCCTGACGATCGAAGTCCCTCAAGAGCGCCTGGAAGGCGCTCTTGATTCCGC
>DATLZC010000293.1:0-8967 GCA_035574215.1 Dehalococcoidia bacterium
CCTGGGCATGGGCGGCGCGTTCGCCGTCTGCACCGCCTTCTACGCCGTCGCCGTCGTCACTACCGCGATGCTTCCGTCAGCGCCGCCCGTGCGGCGCGAGGTCGAGTTCACCTTCTTCGAAGACTTGAAGGGCGGATTCTCATACATCCGAGGGGACCAGCTCGTGCTGGGGCTGCTCCTGTTCGCGACGGTGCCCGCGGTGTTCGCGATGCCGTACCAGACCCTCATGCCCGTGTTCGCGGACGAGGTCTGGGAGGTGGGCGAGGTCGGGCTCGGGTTGTTGCAGGCGTCGGCCGGGGTGGGCGGGCTCGCCGGCGCGCTGCTCGTCGCCAACCTCGACGCCTATCCTCGCAAAGGGCGCCTGCTCATCTGGAGCACGCTGGCCTTCGGGGCCTTCGTCGCCGCCTTCGCCCTGTCGCCGTCGTTCTACCCGGCGCTCCTGTTCATCGCCGCGACGGGGCTCGTGTCCATGATCGGCATGACCGTCACCAACACGTCCATCCAGCTCGTGATTCCGGACCACGTCCGCGGACGCGTCATGAGCGTGATGATGATGACGTTCGGCCTCATGCCGCTGGGGTCGGTGCCGGCGTCGTACCTCGCCGACGCCATCGGGTCGCCGCTGACGACGGCGCTGGGGGCGGGGCTTCTGGTCGCTAGCGCGCTGCTCATCTTCCAGGCGATTCCCGGCTTTCGGGGGCTCGATGGCGTCATCGAAGGCCGCCGGGCCGAGTCGACGCGGCGGTACCTCGAGCGGCTGCGCGCGGCGCAGGCGGCCGCGCCCGACGCCGATGGCGCGGCGTTCCGCGCCGCGCCTGCCGAGTGAACAGCAAAGCGCCCGTTCGTCCCTGAACGGGCGCTCCCCCCGAACGGCGCTGCCGTCTGGTGTGTCCCCTGTCGGGGACCCGCCGAATCCGTTCGGCTAGATGGCCTCGTGAGTCGGGTGCCGGGTGAGCATGAAGCCCGCCACGGCGGCGATGCCGGCGATGACGATCCCGGCGATGATCACGGTCTTCTTCACGGGGTACCCCCTTTCATCGCGGATTGACCGGCATCCAGATATCGCCACTGTAGAGCGCCGCTGAACGGGGTTCCCATCGGGGAAAGCCCTGAAGAGAGCCCGCGTGGTCCCTGATTGCGCGCGGGTCTAGACTGAGTCCGTGCCCGCGGATGCGCAGCCGACGATCATCGCGGTCGAACCATCGCCGCTCCGAGGCGTTCCCCGCAACGTCTTCGTGCTCGGCATCGTCAGCTTCTTCGCCGATGTCGCCAGCGAGATGGTGTACCCGCTGATCCCGACGTTCCTCACCGTGACGCTGGGCGCGCCGGTCGCCGTGCTCGGGCTCGTGGAGGGCGTCGCGGAGGGCACCGCCAGCTCCTTGAAAGTCGTCTCGGGGTGGATCTCCGATCGCGTGCGCGCGCGCAAACCGCTGGTGGTCGCCGGCTACGCCGCCTCCGCGGCCGGCAAGCTCGGGGTCGCGTTGAGCTACGCCTGGCCCGTCTTCCTGCTGGCGCGCGTGCTGGACCGCTTCGGCAAAGGGGTCCGCACGTCTCCCCGCGACGCCCTGATCGCCGACTCGACGCCGCGCGAAAGCTTCGGGCGGGCGTTCGGCTATCACCGGGGCCTGGACACGCTGGGAGCGGTCGTGGGC
Source organism: Dehalococcoidia bacterium (assembly GCA_035574215.1). Lineage (GTDB taxonomy): Bacteria > Chloroflexota > Dehalococcoidia > DSTF01 > JACRBR01 > DATLZC01. The sequence goes on from DATLZC010000293.1 coordinate 1,653, forward strand.
CCGCTGACCGGCTTCGGGCTCCTCACCCTGCTCGGGAAGGACGACGTTCGCCTGATCTTCGGGCTCGCGGTCGTCCCCGGAGCGCTGTCCGTGCTCGCCCTGGGGAAGGTACGGGACCGCCCCGCGGGTGCGGATCCGCCCTCCGAACGCGGGTCGATCCGGGACGCGCCGCCCGCGTTCTGGTTGCTCCTCGCGGTGCTCACGCTGTTCACTGCCGGCAACTCCAGCGACGCGTTTCTGATCCTTCGCGCGGAAGATCTCGGGCTGAGCCTGGGGATGGTCGTGCTCGCGTACGCGCTGTACAACGCCGTGTACGGTGTGCTCGCCGGCCCGCTCGGATCGCTCTCCGACGCCGTGGGCCGGAGGGCGACGCTCGTGGCGGGACTGGGCGTGTTCGCGGCGGTCTACTTCGCGATGGCCGGCGTCGACCAACGCGCGCTGGTGTGGCCGCTGTTCGCGTTGTACGGCGTGTACATGGCGCTGACCGAGGGCGTGTCGAAGGCGTTCGTCGCCGACCTCGCGCCGGAGCGCTCGCGAGGCGCGCTCCTCGGCTTGTACCACACGTCGGTGGGATTCGCGACGGTGGCCGCGAGCGCGGTGGCGGGCGTGCTGTGGCAGGAGGTGGCCCCGGGCGCGCCGTTCCTCATGGGCGGGGCCGCCGCCGTCGCCGCCGCAGCGTTGCTGCTGGTCCTGCCGCTCGAGACGCCCCGGTCGACCCGCTCACATCCCCTCGCGTAGACGGATGAGCGACTCCAGCAGCCGTAAGTCTTCCGGCGTCGTCACCTTCACGTTGTGCGGGTCGCCCTCCACCACGCGCACCGGGTGTCCCAGCGCCTCCACCATCGCCGCGTCGTCGGTCGCCTCGCCGTCGAAGGCGCGGTGCGCCTCGAGGAGCAGGTCGAACCGGAACGCCTGCGGCGTCTGCGCGAGCCAGAGCCGCCCGCGATCGAGCGTGCGGACCACTTCCGCCTGGTCCACCTCCTTCACGGTGTCGCGGACCGGAATGGCGCAGACGGCCGCGCCCGCGGCCCGAGCGGCCTCGACGACCCGCGCCACAAGATCGGGGGTCACGAGCGGACGGGCGCCGTCGTGGACGGCTACCAGCTCGACCCCGGCGAGCGCCTCGAGCCCGGCGCGGACGGAGTCTTGCCGGCGAGCGCCGCCGGGCACGACGGCGGCGACGCGGGCGAAGCCCGAGGCCCGCACGAGCTGCCCGATGGCCTCGATGTTCCGCTCGTTCGCCGCGACGACGACGCGGTCGATGCAGGGCGTGTCGTGGAGCGCCTGCAGGGTGTGCGCCAGCAGGGGCCGGCCGGCGAGCGGGGCGAAGAGCTTGTCGACGCCCCCCATCCGCTGGCTGCGGCCCGCAGCGACGATGACCGCGCCGACGTCGCCCATCAGCCGAACAGCGCCTCGAGGATGCGGACGCCGGCGAAGCCGCCGCCCGCCGCGTACAGGTTCTTCACGGTCTTGCCGATGAGGGTGGCCAGGAAGAAGCGCCGGAGCGGCATGCGGACGGCGCCGGCGGCGACGCCGGCGATGTCGAACGCGGGGTTGGGAATGGCCGAAAGGACCAACAGCGTCACGAACCCGTTTCTGCTCATCCACGACTCCACGGTGCGGTAGAGGCGGCGCTCCTGGATGATGGCGCTGGTGCCGAACCCCATGGCGTACCCGGTGAACTCGCCCAGCGCCTCGCCCAGGCCGGCCACCACGCCTACGGCCAGCGGCGCCGGCACGCCGAACACCGGATCCAGGAAGGCCCCGCCGCCAATGATGGCCGCGAGTCCCGGCATCGGCAAGACGACGGACGCGGCGCTGATGAACGTGACGAGAAACAGCCCGACGTACCCGTAGGTGGTGAGGCGCGTGACGTCGACGTCGAAGAAGAAGAACGAGAAGGCGAGGCCCGTGGTGAGCAACACGCCGCCGACGAGCAGGGCGTACTCGAACCGCCAGGCCGCGCGGCGCCGTCGGGGGAACGCGTCGAGCGCCGCCGGTCCGGCCTCCGCCGGCTCCCCTGCGTCCGGAGCCCGTGCCGCTTCCTGTTCCGTCGTCGTTCCTCTTCTGCCCGCCACTCGCGCCCGCAGTGTAGCGGACGACGGTCGCAGCGGCGGGCCGCAGATCGACGCAGTGCGTTCCGTGCGGCGGCCCCGTAAGATGGATGCCACCGGCAGGAGGGTCGCGTGGCGTATCTGTACCGGTTCGACGGCGTGAGGCTCGAACGCATCGACGCGCCAGGGCCGCGCCCGCTCCGCTGGGTCGCCTGGCGTCCGGACGGGAGCGAAGCACTGCTCGTCGGGAACGGCGGCTTTGCCGTGCGGTGGGACGGGCGGACGTTCCGTCCGCTGGAGACCGGCACTCGACATAACCTCCGGGGCGCGGCGTGGTCGCCCGACGGCGAGCTTGCGGTCATCGTCGGGAATCGCGGCCTCATCCTGCTGACGGACGGCGAATCGGCTCGCGAGGCCCCTGCGCCGACGGTCGAGAACCTGCGCCGCGTGGCGTGGCGTCCCGATGGGCGCACGGCGCTCGTCGTAGGGAACGCCGGCACGGCGCTTCTGCTGGACCGCGAGGGTAGGGTAGAGCCTATCCCGGGCGACCGCGCGCACACCCTGCGCGCGGTGGCGTGGCGGCCCGACGGGGCCTACGCGCTGGTCGCGGCGTACGGCTCAAGCTGGGCCGGGTATCCGAGGCCCCATCCGCTGTACCGCTGCGACGGACGGTATCTGCAGGCGATGTTCGCCAGCGACGACGAGGACGACTTCGTCGCGGTCGACTGGCGCCCCGACGGACGGGAGGCGCTGATCGCGGGCTACGCCTTCCGCGACGACGGCGCCGCCGTGAACAAGGTGGCGCTGTACGACGGGCGCGGCTTCCGCACGATGCTGGTGGAGGCGCCGGGGCTGCTCTGGGGGGCCGCATGGCGCCCGGGGACCGACGAGGCGCTGCTGCTCGGCGAGCAGGGCCGCCTGTTGCGGTACGTCGGCGGGCGGTTCGAACCCATCGAGAGCGGTGTGTCCGACAATCTCGTCGGTCCCTTCTGGCGTCCCGACGGCGCGTTCGCCCTGATCCTGAAGGGCCCGGACGAGCGGGTCTACACGGTCTGATTCCCCGCGTGAGGAGGTCCCACATGCGAGAGCTCAACGGCAAGACCGCTATCGTGACCGGCGCGTCGCGCGGCCTCGGACCCTACATCGCCCGCGCGCTCGCGGATCGCGGGATGAACCTGGCGCTGGCGGCGCGCTCGCGCGAGGGGCTCGAGGCGGTCGCCGAAGAGCTCCGGGCCCGCGGAGTTCGGGTCGTGGTCGTGCCTGCCGACGTGGCGGACGCCGCCGCGCGGGAGGCGCTCGTCCGCGAGGCGGAAGCGGCGTTCGGGGCCGTCCACGTGCTCGTCAACAACGCTGGCATCGAGTCGACGTTCTCGTATCACCGTCTCCCGCCCGAGGAGATCGAGCGCGTCATCGCGGTGAACCTCGTCGCGCCGATGCTCCTCACCCGGCTGATCCTGCCCGGCATGCTGGCCCGGCGCGAGGGGCACATCGTGAACATCGCGTCGCTCGCGGGGAAGCAAGGCCCCGCGTACAACGAGCCCTACGCCGCGAGCAAGGCGGGGCTCATCGGCTTCACGCAGTCCCTGCGGGCCGAATACCGGGGCACCGGCGTCAGCGCCTCCGTGGTGTGTCCGGGCTTCGTTCGCGAAGCCGGGATGTTCGCCGACGCCAGCGCGAGGGTGCGCCGTCAGCCGTCGCGCGTGCTCGGCACGACGACGCCGCAGGCGGTGGCGGCGGCCGTGGTGCGGTGCATCGAGCGGGATCTCCCAGAGGCCGTGGTGAACCCCGGCCCCACGCGGCTCCTCCTGACCCTGCTCGCACTGGCGCCCTCGTTCGGGGAGTGGTTCGCCCGGCGCGCGGGCGTCACCGACATCTTCCGCGCGTGGGCCGAGGACCGCGAGCGGCAGGCCCTCGGCGAGCCTGAATCGGCCGCCAGACCCTAGGTTCGCTCGAAGCGCGAGGCGAGCGCCCGGGCCGCTTCCTTCGGGTCGTCCGCCCCGCAGACGGCGCTGATGACCGCGGCCGCGTCCGCGCCCGCCGCGATCACGAGGTCCACGTTGGAGGCGTCGATGCCGCCGATGGCGACGACGGGCACATCGACGGCCGCTCGCACCTGACGCACACGGTCGGGGTCGGCCGGCCGGATGGCGGCTTTGGTGCGCGTGGGGAAGACGCTGCCCACGGCGACGTAGGTCGCCCCTTCGGCCACGGCCCGGCGGGCTTCGTCGGCGTTGTTGGTGGAGACGCCGACGATGGCCTGGGGGAGGAGGGCGCGCACCAGCGGCGCCGGCAGGTCGCGCTGGCCGACGTGGACGCCATCGGCGCGGAGGGCCCAGGCCAGATCCGCGTGGTCGTTCACGATGAACGGGACGCCGCGCTCACGGCAGAGGGCGAGGATGGCGCGGGCGTCGGCGAGCTGCTCGCCTTTGTCGCGCCGCTTGTCCCGCCACTGGATGACGCTGGCGCCTCCCTCGAGGGCGAGGCGCGCCACCTCGACGGGCGACCGCCCGCGGCAGGCGTCGGGGTCGACGATGACGTACAGGCCGCGGATGCGCTTCACGGCGCCTGCTCCAGCTCCAACAGCATCGGGCGAATCGGCGTCCGGGGCCACCACCGGCGGACCATCTGGTATTCGCGGCTGCCGCGCACGTTCTGGTCCATCTCGTCGATGTGAATTCGGCGGAACCCGAAGCGCTCGAAGAACTCCTCCGCCGTCATCGTAAACAGGTACAGCCGCCGCACGCCTCGCCGGCGCGCCAGGGCGAGCGCCTCCTCTGTCAGCCGCCGTTCCAGTCCGGTCCCGCGGCGCCGTTCGGCCACAGCCACCGAGCGCAGGATCGCCGAGGAGCCGTACAGCTCGAGACCGGCGCACCCGGCGAGTCCCTCGTCGTCTTCGGCGACGAGAAAGGTGTCGACGTAGCGGCCCAGGTCGGCGCGGGGAAGATGATAGCCCGCGAGCAGCCGTTTGATCTCGCGCACGTCGCTGCGCTTCGCCGGACGGATGCGCGGCGCGCTCACGTCACATCGCTCGCAGGAGCCGGATGCGCTCCTCGATGGGCGGATGCGTCGAGAACAGGTTGTTGAGGAAGCTTTCGTGCTCTCGGAGCGGGTTGTTGATGTAGAGGTGCGCCGTGGCCTTGTTCGCGACCTCGAGGGGGTCGGGGTCGGCGGCGATCTTCTCGAGCGCGCGGGCGAGCCCCTCGGGATACCGTGTGAGGAGCGCGGCCGAGGCGTCGGCGAGGTACTCCCGTTGGCGGGAGATGGCGAACTTGATGATCTGCGCCACGAGCGGCATCAGGATCGCCGCGATGAGCGCCAGCAGAAGGATGAGCGCGACGCCGCTTCCAGCGCTGCGATCGCGATTGGAGGGACGCCGCCCCGCGCCCCACCACGTCCATCGCAGGAAGAAGTCGGCCATCAGCGCGATGAGCCCCACGAGGACGACCACGATGGTCATGAGGCGGATGTCGTAGTTCCCGATGTGCGAGAGCTCGTGGGCGATGACGCCTTCGAGCTCGAGGCGATCGAGCTTCTGCAGCAGGCCGCGGGTGACGGCGATGGCCGCGTGCTCCGGGTCTCGCCCGGTGGCGAAGGCGTTGGGCGAGCCGTCCTCGATGATGTACACCTTCGGCTTCGGCAGGCCCGCCCCGATGCAGAGGTTCTCGACGATGCGATGGAGCTCCGGCTCCTCTGCCGGGCTGACTTCGCGAGCGCCGCTCACGGCGAGCGCGACCGACGACGACGAGTAGTAGCTGAGCAGCGCGAACAAGGCGAAAGGGACGAAGACGATGGGCGCGTACTCGATCGGCAGCCCGAAGGCCAGGCCGATGAGCGTGGCGAAGGCGCCGCCCGCCAGGACGAACGCCAGCATGAGAAGCCACGTCATCCGGCGGTTGTACGCGATACGGTCGTAGATGAGGACCGGTTGTTCGAGGGGCCGCTCGGCCTGCATGAGCGCGCGGTTCAGGACTGCTGCGAGCCGGGCCCGGCGGGCGGCGAGGGCTCGGCGGCGGGCGACGTGAACTGCACGCGGACGTCCTCGCGCGCCTCCTCCTCCGCCTCGAAGAATTCGGCCTCTTCGAAGCCGAACATCCGGGCCATGAACACCGTCGGCACCGTCTGCGTTTTCGTGTTGTAGTCCAGGACGTTGCGGTTGTAGAACTGCCGGGCGTACGCGATCTTCTCTTCGATGTCGGAGAGCTCGCGCTGGAGCGCCATGAAGTTCTCGTTCGCCCGCAGTTGCGGATAGTTCTCGGCGACGGCGAAGAGCGACCGCAGCGTCTGCGTGAGCATGTTGTTCGCCTCGGCCGCCTCGCGGGGCGAGCCCGCGCGGTCGAGCATCGCCCGTGCGCGGGTAACGTTTTCCAGCACCTCGCGCTCGTGGGCGGCGTACCCCTTCACGGTCTCGACCAGGTTGGGCACCAGCGACGCGCGCCGCTTGAGCTGCACGTCGATACCCGACCACGCCTCCCGCACCCGCATGCGGGACCGGACGAGGCCGTTATACATGCCCGCGAGGGCGAGCGCGGCGAGGACGACGACGCCTGCGATGACGGCGAGCACGACGACGACGGCGAGCATCCTGCGCTCCTTTCGTCTGCGATCCGGCCATGAGCTGACGCTCGGCCCGCGGCATTCTAGCACGGCCGGCCGGGCGCCCCGCGGCGCGTCAAAATGACAGCAGCCGCTGGAACCGCTTGGCGCCGCGGAACGGGCCGACCACCGCCAGGTTCAGTTGCTGCGGCACGAGGAGCCGCCGCGCGACCCGCTGGATGTCATCGACGGTGACGGCGTCGATGAAGGCGATGACCTCGTCGGGCGTGTAGATGCGGCCGTTGAGGAGCTCCTGGCCGCCGTACCAGCCCGACACGCTGCGGGTGTCCTCCATGCGCAGGAGGAGGCGGCCCTTGGAGAGCTCCTTCGCCTTCTCCAGCTCCTCTTCAGGGAGCCCCTCGTCGCGCGCCCGCGCGAGCTCGCGCAGGGCGGCGGTGATCGCCTCCTCCGCGCGCCCGGGATCGACCCCCGCGTACACGGTGAAGGCGCCGGCGTCGAGGAAGTGCGTGACGTACGTATGGACGTCGTAGCACAGGCTCCGGCGCTCGCGAAGCTCCTGGAACAAACGGCTGCTCATCCCCTCGCCGAGCGCCACGGAGAGCAGGTCGAGGGCGAAGCGGTCGGGATGCCAGCTCGAGACGCCACGCACCGCCGCCGAGATGTGCGCCTGTTCGGTGTTCTTGTACAGCGTCGCGGCGCGCGGCTCC